>PMHN01000103.1 GCA_003156695.1 Gammaproteobacteria bacterium | reverse complement strand
CCGCCGCCGGAGAAGCCGCCCCCGCCGCCCGAGAAGCCGCCCCCGCCGAAACCACCGCCGCGGAATCCACCGCCACCGAGTCCGCCCAGGCCGCCGATGCCGCCACTTGCCCAGCCGCTGCCGCGGGCAAGTCCACTTAACATGGCGAACAGGAACCCGCCGGCCGCCGCCAGCCCTGCCAGCAGCAGCCCATGCGCGACGAGCCACACGAGCAGCCCCGCCCCGACTCCGGTGGCGGCTGAACCGAGGGTGCGCCCGAGGATCGAGCGCAGGAGCACCGAGCCGATGAGTACGGCAAAGAAAAGCTGCGGCAGCAGGTTCATACCGTGGCCATGGGCCGGGCTTTGCCAGCGCTCCTCGGGCGGCGGCAGCGGCTCGCCCTGGACGAGTTTCATCATCTGGTCGAGACCGGCATCGATTCCGCCGTAGAAATTTCCGGTGCGGAAATCGGGGGTGATGGTCTCGTCAATGATGCGGTTGGACATGGCGTCGGTGAGGACGCCTTCGAGACCTTGTCCGACTTCGATGCGCACGTGCCGATCGTTCTTGGCGATGATGAGCAGCGCGCCGTCATCCACTCCCTTGCGCCCGAGCTTCCACTGCTCGACGACGCGGATGGAATACTGCTCGATCTCCTCCGGCTGGGTGGTCGGCACGATCAGCACCGCGAGCTGCGAGCCCTTGGCGGATTCGAAGGCGGCGAGCTTCTGCTCGAGCGCCGTCTGCTGATCCGCGGTCAGCGTGCCGGTGAGGTCGGTGACGCGCGCCGTGAGCTTCGGGATTGGCTGCAGCCCCGTCGCCGTTGCGGGCGCGGCATCCGCAGCCGGCGCCGGCGCCGCGGCCCCGAGGCTCAAAGCCAGGAGCAGCGGCAGCGCGAGTCCAGCCAGTGCGCGCAGCGTGCGCGAACGCCGGGTCATCTGCTTATTTCGTCGCGCTCTGATCCGGCGGTGCGGCTGCTGCGGGCGCGCTCTGCGCCCCCGGTGCGCCGGGCGTCGAGGTGTCGAAGCTCACCGTCGGCGGCGTCGAGATCTGCTGCTCGTTCGCGACCGTGAAGTTCGGTTTCACCTGGAAGCCGAACATCTTCGCCGTGAGGTTGGCGGGGAACTGACGCACGGTGACGTTGTAGCTCTGCACCGCCTGGATGTAGCGGTTGCGCGCCACGGTGATGCGGTTCTCCGTACCCTCGAGCTGCGACTGCAGGTCGCGGAAGTTCTGGTCCGACTTCAACTGCGGGTAGTTCTCAGTCACTGCGAACAGGTGGCTGAGCGCCTGCGTGAGCTGGCCCTGCGCGGCCTGGTACTTCTGGAACAGTTCCGGATTGTTGAGCACCTCGGGTGTGACCTGGATCGAGCCGACTTTGGCGCGCGCCTCGGTCACGCCGAGGAGCACCTTCTGCTCCTGGGCGGCGTAGCCCTTGACCGTGTTGACCAGGTTCGGGATGAGATCGGACCGGCGCTGATACTGGTTCACGACCTCGGACCAGGTGGCTTTGACGTTCTCGTCCTGCGACTGCAGGTTGTTGTAACCACAGCCGGAAAGTCCTGCTGCCACGACAGCCAGGAAGGCTAAAGACAACGCGCGCATCGAATTCTCCTTATGCTTCAACCCCGCCCCATGCCGGGGGGCGTGGATTGTCACACGGCACGCGAACTGTCGTCGACCCGCTTTNNCCGCTTTGGCCCGCCCCGGGAACGGGGCGGGCCAAAGCGTTGCATCGGCTTACAGGGTGTAGGTAAACCCGAGGTTGAAGAACCGCCCGATCGCGCCGGCATCGGAGAAGGCATTGGAGTAGTTGCCGGCGCTGCCGTAGGTCTGCAGATCGAGCGGCGGCTGCGTGTCGAACAGGTTGAGGATGCTGGCGTGCACACGGAAGTGCTCGCTGACGGTGTACTCGGCATAGAGGTCGGCGGTCGTGAAGTGATCGACCGTACAGAAGGACTGGGGACCGGTATACGTACCCACCCATCTGTCCTCGCTGACGATCGACTCACCGCAGGTATCGATGCCGACCGACGGATCCGTGAGGTTGAATGAGCCGATGTAATTGACGGTCGCCGTCACGTTCCAGGGACCCCGATCCCAGCCGAGGGTCAGCACGGCCCGATCCTTTGGATTACCTGTATCGCCCGAGACACCGGTCGGTCCGTGTGTGCCGGCGAGATCGATGGCGCTCCCCCCGGGCGGGGTCAGATAGTAGTGGAACATGTGTGAGTAGTTCAGCGTGGCGCTCAGGCGGCCCGCGCTGCCAATATCGACGTGACTCTCCATTCCCACGTCGATGCCGTTCACCTCGGTCTGCGTGGCGTTCACGTAGGGGAACACCTGATAGGCAATCAGGCCCACGGGTGTCAACTGACTTGGGCATGCCGACAGGTTGTTCTGGCAGGCCGCCGTCACCACCGGCAGCAACACCGGGGCGCCGCGCACGGTCTGGAACTGCAGGCTC
Source organism: Gammaproteobacteria bacterium (assembly GCA_003156695.1). Classification (GTDB taxonomy): domain Bacteria; phylum Pseudomonadota; class Gammaproteobacteria; order Steroidobacterales; family Steroidobacteraceae; genus 13-2-20CM-66-19. Next base: position 3,885 of record PMHN01000103.1, on the reverse strand, counting down.
GTCGCCGGTACACCCAGGTCTACGAGCTCCTGCTGCGAAACGATGTCCTGCTTGATCTTGACATCCCAGTAGTCGATCGAGAACTTCAGCTGCTCGATCGGCGTGAGGATGATGCCGCCGGTGTAGTTGGTCATCGTGACCAAATCGTGGTTGTGAAAACGCAACAGTTCGCGCCGTCGCGGTGGTTATTGCACCACGGCGCGCGTGTGAAATTATCCGCGCAATTTGCGGCGCGGTCGGGAAATCACGCGCCCGGGGGAGCCCTTCCTGGCACCGGAAAAGAGTGGTTAATTGGTCCCATCAGGCACCCCGCTCGACCAGCAGCGCCTTCGCGAGGCGGACATGCAGCCGCGCAACACCGCGCGCCAGATGCATGAGCACCGTGACAAGAACGACTCCGAGGACAAAGAGCACGGGTGCGCTGGCGGCCGTGTGGTCGTTGAGAAAGTCATTCCCGAAGTGCACTCCCCAACCCGAGCCGAACCATCCGAAGTGCTCCCCGAGCAGGGCAAAGGGGGTCATTACAAAGGCGGCACCCATGGAAAGCCCGGTTACCGCCACCGTGAAGTAAATGATCCCGAGGGGCAGCATGAGCAGCAGGTATAGGATCGTGGTCCAGGTGCGTGCGTCCTTCAGCATATTGACGATGCGGGTCCACCAGGCCACCTGCGGCCCAGGATGCACCGGTCGGCGCGGCATGCGCTCGCCAGTGATGGCCTCGAGGAGCCGTCCCTCGCCGAGCGAGATGACGCGCGCCACGCCGATGAAGGCGAGGAAGAACGGCACGCCAATGATGAGGACGGCAAGCCCTGCTGACAGCGACAGCCCGGTCACGGCGAAGATGAAATATACGACGCCGGTCGCGAGCGTCAGAAGCATATAGAACAGCGACAGGTACGCCCGCGGATCCAGGAACACGCCGAAGAATCTCGCCCAGGCACCGGTGCGGGCGCGTGGCCGCGGCGGCGTCTTGAGCGCCGCGCTCACCTGCGCATCTGCCTCGAGGTTGTGCGAGTGGGCCACATCAACCTCCTGTAGCGGAACCAGGCCGGGCTCCTTTTTGGAAACATCCAGAANNGGCGACTTCGTCCGGGGCGCCGTAGGTGCTGGCGATCAGTTCGAGCACGTCCGCTTCGGATTTCTGTGGATGTGCGGCCAGTTCAGCGCGCAGGTACTCCTCGGAGTCATACGAGGCGTCCTGGATCAGCGCCGGGTCCTGGCCCTCAAGGGCGCTGCGCAGCTGCTTCAGGTACTCATCAATCGAGCGGGGAGCGTGGGCGCTCATAGGTCAGTTCCTTCGATAAAGCGATCAACAAAGCCGCGGGTCTGCCGCCAGATGTCACTCCACTGGCGAAGCACCGCCCGCCCGTCATCGGTGATGCGGTAATAACGTCGGGGTGGGCCGGAATACGAGGGCACGACACGGCTGGTGAGAAGCCCGCCTGCCGCCAGCGCGCGCAGCACCGGGTAGACGGTGCCCTCTTTAAAGAGAGCCTCGCCTTGGTTGGCTCGCTGCAGGCGCTTGGCGATCTCGTAACNNTGCCTGGCTATCGTCCATGGGCTAGTACTATTAACTGACTAGTATTAGCTGTCAACTATCATTACGAAGTTTCCTTGGGTACAGGAGTGGATTCGGCGGCATTCAGACCCCTCTGCCGCTGGGTGACGGGCAAAGCGGGGCTGCTAGACTCCCCTCAAAGGGCCCAGGATACTTAATGAGAACCGCGCTCCTCGAAGTNNGCCGGGGCTGCTAGACTCCTTCTGAACCTGCTCCAGGACACTAATGAGAAACTCGCTCCTCGAAGTTACCCCCGTAATCCCTGCGAGCCTGTCGCGCCTGCCTGAACTGGCGGGCAACCTCTTCTTCAGCTGGCATCGGCCGATCCGGGCCCTTTTTGAGGACCTGGATCCGGAGCTGTGGAAGCAATCCGGTGGCAACCCGCGCCTCATGCTGCGCAGCGTCGATCAGAGCAACCTCGAACGCTGCGCGAGCGATGAGGCCTATCTCGGGCGCTACCACCAGGAGTTGCACACACTGGATGCGTACGTCGGAGTGGGAGCGCCGGCCGACGGGGAACCGCTGGTTGCGTACTTCTGCGCTGAGTACGGCTTCCACGAGAGCTTCCCGATCTACTCCGGGGGTCTGGGCGTTCTCGCCGGCGACTACTGCAAAGCGGCGAGCGACGAGCGCGCGAACTTTGTCGCCGTGGGACTTCTCTACGAGCAGGGATATTTCACGCAGACCGTCGACAACGACGGCATCCAGCACGCCGAGTATCGCGAGCGCGATCCGCGCGACCTGCCGGTGGAACCCGCGCGCAACGCCGCGGGCGAGTGGTTAAAGGTGGCGGTGCGCATCGCCGCGCGCGACGTCGCGGCGCGCGTGTGGAAGGCGCGCGCAGGTCGCGTGTCGGTATATCTGCTCGACACCAATTGCGAGGAGAATGCGCCCGCCGATCGCGACATCACGCACCGCCTCTATGGCGGCGATGAATCCATCCGCGTGCGGCAGGAAATGATTCTCGGCATCGGCGGCGTGCGCGCGCTGCGCGCACTCGGGGTGCAACCCGCGGTGTGGCACCTGAACGAGGGTCACGCGGCGTTTCTGATCCTGGAGCTGCTGCGCGAGCATCTTTCGCATGACCTTACGTTTGAGGCCGCGCTCGAGGCGGTGGCGGCCGGCTGCGTGTTCACCACCCACACCCCGGTCGCGGCCGGCCACGACGCCTTCGCGCCTGATCTGATCGTGGGACATTTCGGCGACTTCATTGGCGAACTGGGCTTGAGCGTCGAGCGCTTCCTCGATCTGGGCCGTTCGCCATCCGCCCCGGGAATGTTCAACATGACGAGGCTCGCCCTGAACGGCACGCGCCACGTGAACGGCGTGAGCCGCATCCACGGCGCAGTATCGGCGCGGCTGTGCGCCGACCAGTGGCCGGAGGTGCCGCCGGAGGACAATCCGGTCGGCTTCGTCACCAACGGCGTGCACGTACCGACCTTTCTGCACCAGCGCTGGACGGATTTCTTCGATCGCGAACTCGGGCGCGAATGGCGCGACAAGCTGCGCGATCCTGTGTTCTGGCGCGCCCTCGAGCGCGTTGACGATGAGCGCTACTGGACCACCGCCCAGGAAGTAAAGTCCCGCATGCTGGGGAGCGTGCGTGAGCGGCTGCAGCGCGAGTACGCCCGCAAGGGCTTAAGTCCCGCACAGCTACGCCATGTGACGCGCTACCTCGATCCGCAGCGGCCGGGCGTGCTCACCATCGGCTTTGCGCGGCGTTTTGCCACCTACAAGCGCGCGACGCTTTTGTTGCGTGACCGCGCGCGCCTTGCGCGCCTCGTCAACAACCCCGAGCGCCCGGTCGTACTCCTGTTCGCGGGCAAGGCGCACCCGGCGGACGAGCCCGGCAAGGGCGGCTTGCGCGCCATCCGCCAGCTGATGATGAGCACCGAATTCCAGGGGCGGATCATCTTTCTCGAGGACTACGACCTGCAGCTGGCACGCAGCCTCGTGTCCGGTGTCGACGTGTGGCTCAACACACCGATCGCGCCGCTCGAGGCGAGCGGCACTTCCGGCATCAAGGCCGCCATCAACGGGCGGCTGAACCTTTCCATTCTCGATGGCTGGTGGGCAGAGGGCTTCACCCAGGACAACGGTTGGGGCATTCCGCCGGCGAACGTGCAGGACCCGGAGCGGCGTGATTATCTGGAGGCGGACCTGATCCTCGGGACGCTGGAGGAGGAGGTCGTGCCCATGTACTACACGCAGGATGACGGCGGTCGCTCGCCCGCCTGGGTGACGCGCAGCAAGCGCGCCATGATGAGTGTCATTCCGGCCTTCAACATGCGCCGCGTGCTGTTCGACTACACGCAGGGTTTGTACCA
>PMHN01000046.1 GCA_003156695.1 Gammaproteobacteria bacterium | reverse complement strand
GCAGGCCCTGGTCGAGTTCGCGCGCGCGCGCGGCGCCATCATCATCGAAGATGACTACGACGGGGAGTTTCGCTTCGACGGCAATCCGCTGGCCGCGCTGCGCTCATCCGACGTCGCTGACGTGGTCTTCTATGTCGGCACATTCTCAAAATGCATGCTGCCGAGCCTGCGACTGGGGTTCATCGTGGCATCCGACTGGGCGATGTCCACGCTGGTGGCCGCCAAGAACAGCCTCGACTGGCACTGTTCAACGCCGGTGCAGCTGGGGGTGGCCNNCGGTTTCGTCGCGGACGGGTCGTTGCGACGTCATGTCAGCCGGCTGCGGGGCATCTACAAGGCGCGCCGGCAGCTGCTCCTGGATTCGCTGCAACGCGAGTTCACCGCCTGGCTGGCCCCCATTCCCTCCTCCTATGGCATGCACGTGACGGCGATTGCCCGCCGACCCCTGGACCTGGAACAGGTTGCCGCGGTGCTGGCTGGCGCGCAGGTGAACATCCACTCGCTGCGTCGGTACTATTGCGGCCGGCAGACGCAGAGCGGACTGGTTTTCGGGTACGGCGCGGTGGATCTTCCCCAGATCAGGAAGGGGCTGGCGGCGCTACGCACGGCGCTTGCGGCGGCGCAAGGTTGACTTCCGGCGCCGGGTGGCGGAGATGCTGATTAGTCACGATTCGTGAGGAGTAACCAGCCCATGCGGATTTCAGCACTCGCAGTCTGCGCAGTCCTCCTAAGTCTCACGGCCCGCTTAAGTGCACAGCCGCCTGAAGAGCCGCCCGAAAAGGGCTCCGGACCCTGTGCGCAAATCGCCGCGGCGTGTAAGCAGGCGGGTTTCATTCAGGGCGACTATAAAACCGGCAACGGCCTGCACGTGGATTGCATTGACCCGATCATGCGCGGCACCCCACCGCCGCACAAAACGAAACTGACGTTGCCGCAGGTGAACCCCGAACTGATCGCGGCCTGCAAGGCGAAGCATCCGGACTTCGGGGAGCCCAAGCCGCACAAGTAGGCCTTAGGATCGCAGGCCTCACTTAGTCGCCGGGGTGTCCGCGTGTTTGACGCGCACCCGCTTCACCATGCGCTCGATGGCATCGACGACGAGCTCGGGACGGTCGCGCATGACGTAGTGGCTGCTGCCGTTTGCAAACACGGCTTCGCGCGTGGGTGAGGCCGCCACGAAGTCGGCGTGTGCACGCCGCATGCCGGTAAGTTCTTCCGGGGAATCCGCCCAGGTCTTCTCGGCCACAATGTCGATCACTGGCAGGCTCCGCGGCAGGTCAACCGAACGCACGCGCGTAGCCGTGTCGGGATACGCCTGCATCAGCGGAATCATGACGCGCGCCAGCTCTGGTTTGGCACGCTGCAGCGCGTCGAACTGCGGCGTGTACTTGGCGAGCAGATGATCGACCTCGGCCTTATCGAAGAAGCTGCCCAGGTTGGCGTCGACAAACACGATCCCGACGACATGGCGGTCGCTGGCCGCCATCAGCGTGCTGACGAAGCCGCCGTAAGAATGCGACACCAGCACCACGGATCCGCGCACGCCACACTTATGGAGCGCACGCTCAAGCGCCCCAACTTCGTGATCGATGGCGTACGGTCCGGGCGCCGGATCGCTTTTTCCGAGGCCCGCCCGATCATACAAAACAGTGCGGACCTGCGCGTGCGCCCGGACCTGCGGTTCCACGCTCGCCCACGCCGAGCTGTCATCCCCGCCGCCGCTCTCAAATACGACGGTTGGTTCCCCCTTGCCCGCGACCTGCATCCAGATCCGATAACCGCCCACGTCCACGCCTTCGGGTGAACAGCCGGCATATGCGCAAGTTCCACCCAACAGGCTGAGTGCCAGCAGCCCGATACTCATTTGTTTCAAGTCAGCGCTCCGGGTAAGTCATGCCTGCATTGTGAACGCAGTGCGCGACGGCCGTCCCGAGGCTCTCGATCAAACGAGTGGGGCGTGCGACACGCTGCCGCGGCGCCGAGTACGCCCGCGCCCGGTGTTGAGCCTCCGCATCAACAGGTTTTCGATCACGGTCTTCGCCGGTAGGCGGCGTTGAATGCCTGCAGCAGCAGCGGCGAAACGTCCCCGAGTCCGTCGACGACCTGCTTTGCCCAATCGAAGTACTCCCGCCGCCTCTGCAGGGTCCACTCCCTGGGCGCAGAAGCCGCGATGTCGCGCAGGTTCGAGATCTTGTCAGCCAGCTTGACCAGCTTTGCCGGCTTGCTGATATGCGCTGCATGTTCGACCTGCAGTCGCTTGCGCTGCGCCTTGGGCAAGGACTTGTCGTCGGTAACTTCCATGACAACCTTCGCAACTTCCTCGCCAAACAGCTCTCGCAGTTCCGCTGGCGTTGTTTCAGTGTCCTCAACGGTGTCGTGAAGCAATGCGGCGACGATCACCGTTGCATCGGTAATTCCACCCTCGTTAGCCAGAATGTTCGCCAGCGCAATGGGGTGATTGATATACGGTGACGCGGCTGCGTCCTTGCGGCGCTGGTCCCGATGCTTGTGGGCGGCGAATGCGGCCGCCTTCAGGATCGTCTGGATGTCGGACGTGCCCATAAGCCTCTAACCGTGCGCCCGGGGCGCAGCGGCGGTATCCAGCATCTCGTCGTAGGGGCGCGCCGGGGTGGACATCAGCGATATTAGACCAAGGTTCCAGTACGCCGGGCAGCCGAAACCCCGGCAAAACAGGGCGGCTTGCTGTAGCCTTCCCGAAGGCTCGTGATCTTTCGGCTTGTCTGCCCTTGGCCCAAGTGCCCCTCCGGCGCGTGTTCTGGCCAACGTCTGCCACCCTCGGAATGTCTGTCGAACCAGGAGGCAGGGCCTTCCTGCTCGTATTTCCCTCTAGCTTTGTGAGTGTTTGCAGTGACCAAATTATACGTTGGAAATCTTCCCTTCACGGCCACCGAAGACGCCGTGCGCACCCTGTTTGCAGCCCACGGAACCGTTGAAAAGATCGCTCTGATCAACGATCGCGACACCGGTCGCCCGCGTGGCTTCGGCTTCGTTGAAATGTCGAGCGCCGATGCCGCGCGCGCCACCCAGGCGCTGAACGGCAAGGACTTCGACGGCCGCTCGCTGAAGATCAGCGAGGCGCAGGAGCGCGAGCGTGGTGGCGGCGGCGGCGGCGAGAGCCGCGGCCCGCGCCGCTACTAAGATCGGGTTCTTTAGAATCCCCTCCTCCGGGCGCCTCACGGCGCTCCGGGGGAGCCTCAGCTGCGAGCTGTAATCCATGGCCTGGCGGAAATCCGGGACCTTTCACCCTGCGGTGGAAGTCCAGGTGCTGACCTGCGATGTTTGCGGATGCGACATCGGTCATGAAGACGGACGCCGGCCGCGCGCGCATTTCCTTCTGAGTCGCCTGCCGAATCCGGGTGCGATGGATGATCAGGCGCCGTCGGTGGTGATCTGCTCGCGCGACTGCCTGCGGGCTTTCGCGGCGAACGCTTCCGGACCGGACCGCGCCCCACCGCTCGAAGGCAGCCGGTAGCCTCACCCCGTGGGATGACCGTGCTAACCGGTGGGAACGACGGTGCCGTCGGCCAGCACCACCGAATACAGCCACGCGGGCGGCTCTACGTATGTCGAACTCTTCCAGATGTCGTAGGCGCCGGCAGGATTTTGCCCCTTGAGGCGCACGAGTTCGCTGTTGGCCTGGGCGTGGGTTTCGTACAAGTCGGACGAAACGTCGTGCTCTCGAGCACCGGGCACCCCCGAGCTTTGAACGACATAGAACACGTCCGCGGGAATGACGACGGCGAGGGGGACGTTCACGGGGCCTCCATAGCTGCCGCGCCAGCCAGTGCGCATTCGGCCGCTGACGCGGTGCCGGCGCGAGTGTGCGCCGCCCCACCGCTGCTGTCGCGGCCAAATTGAAAGCGCTCCTGCATCGCGTCTTCGGGCAACGCGCTACCGTCTCGCCCTGGAACAGCGACGCGATCCTGCGCGAGGAGCTCTTCAGCACCGAGCGCCTGGAGCAACATGCGGCGAGCCTCGCCGCCGCACAGGAGGTCACGCAGCATCCAACGCCCCGTCGTTCGCTTGGCGCACGGCTCAAGGACAACGAGTCAGTGCTGCTCGCCGCTTACCGGGCCATTGCGGACGCGACCGGCGAGGGTCGGGCGATCTCGCCGGCTGCCGAATGGCTGCTCGATAACTACCACCTCGTCGAAGAACAGATCCGTGAGATCCGCCAGGACCTGCCGCCGGGCTTCTATCGGCTGCTGCCGAAGCTCGCCAGCGGCCCGTTTGAAGGCTATCCACGCGTGCTCGGGGTGGCCTGGGCGTTCGTTGCCCACACCGACAGCCGCTTCGATCCGGAATCCCTGCGCTCATTCGTACGCGCCTACCAGCGCGTTCAGCCACTGACCATAGGCGAGCTGTGGGCGGTCGCGATCACCTTGCGCATCGTGCTGGTGGAAAATCTGCGGCGCGCCGCGGCCCGCATTGTCAGCAGTCGTGCGGCGCGCGAGGAAGCGGACGTCCTCGCGGATCGCCTTCTGGGCGTCAACGGTCAGGCGGCAGAGCCCGAGGCGCTCCTGGGCCGCGACTTGAGTCCTAAGTCCTTCTCACCCGCATTTACCGTCCAGCTACTACAGCGTCTGCGTGATCAGGACCCGCGAGTGACCCCGGCACTGCAGTGGCTGGAGGCGCGCCTCGCCGCGCAAGGGCTGACTGCGGACGAGACGGTGCGCGATGAGCATCAGCGCCAGGGAGCCTCCAACGTCACCGTACGCAACATCATCACGAGCATGCGCCTGCTCTCGGATGTGGATTGGCCGGAGTTCTTCGAAAGCGTCAGTCTGGTTGACGAGCTGCTGCGCTCGGGGAGTGATTTTTCCGCCTCGGACTTTTCGACACGCGATCTGTACCGCCAGGCGATAGAGCGTTTTGCCCGCGGCTCGAAACTGACCGAGCTCGCCATCGCGGCTGCCGCCGTGTCGGCTGCCAGGCAGTCCACAGACGATCCGCGCCGTCGTGATCCGGGTTACTACCTGATCGCAAACGGCCGGCGCGCTTTCGAAGCCACCATCGGTTACCGCAATCCGTTCTGGAGACGGCCGCACCGGTTGGCAGTCGCGACCGGCGTCGGCAACTACCTGGCGGCGATCTTGCTGGTGGCGCTGGTCGCGGTGGGGCTGCCGCTCTATGTCCTGCAGGCGCGGGGCATCCCGGGCGAGCAGCTGGCACTGCTCGCTCTCCTGGGCCTGATCCCGGCGCTCGATGCCGCCATCGCGCTGGTGAATCGCACGGTCATGAGGGTGTTTGGCGCCACCATCCTCCCAGGGCTCGCGCTGCGCGGCGGCGTGCCGACACCGCTGCGAACCATGGTGGTCGTACCCGCGTTGCTCAGCACTNNCGCTCGAGGAGCAGATCGACCGCCTCGAGGTTCACTACCTCGCGTCCCCGGAAGGCGAGCTGTACTTCGCGCTGCTCTCGGACTGGATTGACGCGCCGACCGAACACTCTGCCGGGGATGATGAGCTTGTTGCTATGGCGCGTGAGGCGATTGCGCGGTTGAACCGGCTTCACGGCCCGGCTTCTGCGGGTGAGCGCTTCGTACT
>PMHN01000274.1 GCA_003156695.1 Gammaproteobacteria bacterium | reverse complement strand
GCTTTGACTTGAAGTGAGGAACCGGTGCTGGCTATGAACGCGTCCGCTCGCAGCGGACGCGCTTACTCACAACAGGTTGGTCAGCGGGTTTTTCAAAGGCTGTGCGCGCTAGGTGTGATGTCCTCAGAAATCACAGCTAGGCGACGAAGAACCCCATCTTCACGCCCGCGAGCTGGATGACATCGTTGTCGTTCAGCTTGGTCGCCTGCGCGCCGATCGGTGTGCCGTTCAGCAAGGGATAGTCATCCGCCTTGCCGCTGTCGACGTGCACGATGTAGTAGGTCTCGGAGCGGCGCGTGATCGCGGCCACCTGTACGCCCGGGCGGCCGAGCGTGGTGAGCGCCTTGCTCAGTTCGACCTCGCGTCCCGCGAAGGCGCCGGAGAGTACCTGCAGCTTCGCCTTTTTCAGCGCCGCGGCGCTCTCGCCCAGGGTGCGCGAGCGACCAGTGGCCGACGGGCCTGCGCCGACCGAATCTGCGGCAGCGGCGGCGGTGCGTAGCTTGTCCAGCGGCCGGGCGGACGGCTGGATCACCATGGTCTTTTCGAACTCATCCTGCTGCTCGTCGTCTTCGACGAAGCGCAGCTGATGATGGCCGACGGTGATCACGTCGCCATGCTGCAGTGCGTGTTTCTTGATCAGCTTGCCATTGACGTAGGTGCCATTGGTGCTGTTCAGATCCTCAAGGAACGAGTCATTGAGGATGTTGATGATCAGCGAGTGGTGTCCGCTGACGGCAGCGTTGTCGATGCGGATGTCATTGTCAGGGAGGCGCCCAATCGTGTAGCGCTCCTTGTTCATGTTGTATTCCGCCATTACCTGGCCATCCAGGCTCAAGACCAACCTTGCCATGTGCTTTGCCTCTGTCGGATGTCAGCCGAACCAACCCAGGATCTTGTCGAAAATCTTAGTGCGAGCCGGGAACGGATCCACGATATGCGCCATGACCACCGAGACGTTATCCCGTCCGCCGTTGTCATTGGCCAGTTGAATCAATTGTTTGGCGACCGTATCCAGATTAGCACTAAAGGTGTTTATGGTTAAATGAATATCTTCGTCCTCGACCATGTCCGAAAGCCCGTCCGAACACAGGATGAAGACCTCGCCGCGGCCTGCCGGCACTTCCTGAATCTCCACGTCCACGTTGGGCTCGACGCCCAGCGCCCGCGTCACGTAGTTCTTGTTGGCCGCCCGCTGGGCTTCCTCGGCTGAATAAAAGCCCCGGTCGACCAGTTCCTGCAGCAGGGAATGATCCATGGTCACCTGCTCGAACTTGTCATCGCGCCGGCGGTACATGCGCGAGTCACCGACGTGGGCGATGGTGACCTTGTTGTCATAGAACAGCGCCGCGACCACCGTGGTACCCATGCCCTCGCATTGCGGCTGGGTGCGCGCGGTCTGGTAGATGATCTTGTTGGCGCGACTGATGGCGTCGCGCAGGATGATGTTGGGCCGGGACAGTCCGGATTCCTGGTCGGGTACCGACAGATCTTCGCGCTCCACGTGCTCACGCACCAGGTTGACGATGGTCTTCACCGCGATGCCGCTTGCGACTTCGCCGGCGTTGTAGCCGCCCATACCATCGGCGAGCACCAGCAGACCGATGTCCGCATCGACGGCGATGGTGTCCTCGTTGTGCTCGCGCACCTTACCGGTGTCACTGAGCCCAACAAAACGCACCCGGTTGCGCAAACTCACGCTGCGCCCAGACAACCCTGTACTCCGACGATTGTGATACGCATCACTTTCCCGCCCCCGAATCAAGCCGGCCTACGCTAGCATCGCCGACAGGTGCCCCGGGTGGCTTTGGTCACAAAAGAAGCCATTCGGGTCATCCCGGCGGCGAATCCTAGCCGAAAGTGGACATGAAAGGCGCATTGATGGCTCGCCCGAATGCGGTGTTCGTGTGTGGCTCCTGCGGGGGCGAAACCCTCAAATGGCAGGGGCAGTGCCCGCTTTGCAGCGCGTGGAATTCGCTCGAGCAGCGCAGCAGCGCACGCGCGCGGGCCGCAGCGCCTGCCGCCGCCGTAAGTCTCGCGGCCGCCGCTGCCCGGTCCGATGCCACCGCGCGCTTTGGCAGCGGGCACGCCGAACTGGACCGGGTCTTAGGCGGAGGTGTCGTCCCCGGCTCGGTGATCCTGCTGGGCGGGGAGCCCGGGATCGGCAAGTCGACGCTCCTGCTGCAGGTCGCAGCCCAGGTGGCCGCGACGCGCGCCGTGCTGTACGCAAGCGGCGAGGAGTCCGTAGCGCAGGTGTCGCTGCGGGCACAGCGCCTGGCCTTAAGCGCGCAGGCCCTGGGGCTGGTGGCCGAGACCGATCTGCAGGCGATCCTGGCGCTCGCGGCCGAGCGGCGCGCGGCGCTGCTCGTCATTGATTCCATCCAGACCGTGCAGGCCGGGGCCGTCGGCGCCGGTGCCGGCGCGGTGTCGCAACTGCGCGAGTGCACCGCGGAGCTGGTGCGCTTTGCGAAAACCAGCGGCACCGCGGTCGTCATCGTCGGCCACGTCACCAAGGAGGGCACCATCGCAGGCCCGCGGATGCTCGAGCACCTGGTAGATACGGTGCTGTACTTCGAGAGCGAAGCGGGCAGCCGTTATCGTATCGTGCGCGCCACCAAGAA
>PMHN01000063.1 GCA_003156695.1 Gammaproteobacteria bacterium | reverse complement strand
CGGTAGGCTCTCTCTAGCCATTCGAGCGTTCGCTGCTTGTCGTCGATCGCTCCATAGACTCTTGCGACGTTGTACGGTGAAACATAACGATGACCACTTTCGCCGAGCTCCTTCACGATCCTCTCCATGGCGGGCTTGTCTCCCGTGACAGCGTGCGCTTGCGCCAGTCCCGCCAGAGCCTCGGTGCTGCCGCCGGAATGCATCACGGCCTGCCGCATGGCATCGATCGCTTCGTTCGGTAGGTTCTTCCGCAGGCACACGAGCCCTATTCGCAGATATGACACATAGTGTGTGGGGTCGATTTCGAGCCCTCGCCGCAGGGCTACCAGCGCCCCATCGTAGTCGTGAGCCAGATAGCGAATCATTCCAACCGAGGCGTTGATCACCGAGTTTAGCGGATCCAACTCCCAGCCGTGTTCCACTCTACCGAGCGCTTCCCGGGTCCTGCCCATCGCCATGAGGTATTCCGCGTACCAGTAGTGGGCGATGGCATATCCGGGGTCGAGCTCCACCGCTTGCCGGAAATCACTCTCTAAGCCGACCCAATCCCAGTCGTGCAAGCGTACGTGGGCAAGCGACGCATATCCTTCACCAAGCTCTGGTTGTAACCGCACTGCTTGTCTGGCCGCAGCCTTGGCTTTGTGGAACGACTCGAGGGCAGGAGTCATACCTCGGCAGGCGAGCATCGTATGGGCATCGGAGATCCCGTCGTAGGCGGCCGCGAAGCCTGGGTCGTACCGCAGTGCTTCTTCGAAGCATTCGATGCTCTTGCGTATGCCCTCTTCCGTCCGCCGGTACCAGAAATGGCGACCCCGAAGATACAACTCGTGCGCCTGCGAATTGATCGACCGCGTCTTGTCGGGATCCAAGCGTCGCTGCTCATGCGGTGTCAACTTGATTTGGATTTCCCGCGCGACGGCCCGGGCCACTTCTGCCTGCACCTCGAGCACATCGTGAAGGCCTCGTTCGTAGCTCTGAGCCCACAGGTGCGATTCATCGCTGACTCGGATGAGCTGGGCCGTGATGCGCACACGCTCCCCTACCCGGCGCACGGAACCTTCCAGGACATGAGACACACCAAGGTCGCTGCCGATCTGCGCGATGTTTTTCGTAGTCGACTTGAACTGCATCGCTGAGGTTCGAGCGATCACTCCGAGGCGCTCCGGGCTCAAGCGGGCCAGCTCGGTGATCATCTCCTCGGTTAGTCCTTCGCTGAAGTAGTCGTATCTCTCACCTGCGGTGAGGTTCTCGAACGGCAGGACCACCAGCATGGCCCGATCGACCCCGCTGTCCGGTGCTTGGGATGCAGCCCGCTTCACGGACGCCACGAACCGGTAGCCGCGTTTCGGTAAAGTTTCGATGAAGTCCTGCGCATTCGGACCCTCGCCAAGAGCCTTGCGCAGCAGGGAAATGTGGGACGTGAGGCTTCCCTCCTCAACGACCGTGTCGGGCCATAAACGCTGCAGCAGTTCTTCTCTGGTGACCACCCTGCCAGCGGCCTCCACCAGGGCGACCAGGAGCTCGGTCACCTTGGGAGGCAGGGCCACGTGGTCGCCCTCTCGAAACAGCATCTGGTTTTGCGCGTCGAGGCGGTACACGCCGAATTCATATTGAGCGGAGACCATCGCACGAGGTCCTGAGAACTTCATCAGAAAAATAGCAGGAGTCCCCAAGGACTACTAGCCGTCGGGGAGGTACCCTGTGCGCGAATGGCAACGCATTCGGGCCCGAAGCCGGTGGCCACCGTGAACAGGCTTTTGTCTGCGGTAGGCGTGTGGGCTGCTAGCCTCGGTTGGCCGAGATAAGTTCCGATTTATAAGCGTTCAGTGACACCGCGTAGGTTATTTGAACTTCCATGTCCAACGTAAAGAAGACCGGCAGTTTGTGGGGGCGCGGCATAGCGAGCGCACTGCTTTGCCTCGCAGCGACTGCGGAGGCGGCCGCTGAACCCTCGACGTTGCCCGCGCTCAAGCCCGTCGCGGTCGAGGTGGATATCACCGGCCTTCCCGCCAGCGAACAGGCCGCGCTCGTGCCGCTCCTGCGGGCTGCACGCCAAATGGACGCGTTATATATGCGGCAGGTGTGGCCCGGAACCCGCGCGCTGATCAGAGAGCGACAGTCCGTTCAGACATCTGCTGCGCAAGCAGAGCTCGACGCGCTGAATTTCTTCAAAGGTCCCTGGGGTCCGACCGGGACCGCATTCATCAGCGGGGTTCCGGCCAAACAGCCCATCGGCGACTTTTACCCTTCAGGCACAACCAAGCATGACATCGAGGTCTGGCTTGCGCCACTGTCGGAGCCCGACCGCAAACGCGCTCTGGACCCCTTCACGGTCATCGAACGCGGACAGAACGGGCCCTTTGAAGTGGTCTCCTATGGTCGCCACCACAAAGACGCTCTGACGGAGGCGGCCGGCGCGCTTCGTGAAGCAGCGACGCTCACGCGCGAGGCGACGCTCAAAAGCTTCCTGACCCTGCGCGCTCAGGCGCTGTTGGACGATGACTACTACGCCAGCGATGTCGCCTTTGTCGGCCTCAAGGGACCGATTGATGTGGTGCTGGGACCCTATGAGGTCGACGATGCCGCCTGGTTCGGCGCCAAGACGGCTTACGAGGCTTCGATCGCGCTGGTGAATGAGCCCGCGACGCAGCGCATTGCCAGGATCGCCACACACTTGCAGGAACTCGAGGATCATCTGCCCCTTGCCCCTAACCTGCGCAGCCGGAAACTGGGTGCTGCCGCGCCAATCGTGGTTCTCGACGTGATCTATCACGGAGGCATGGCCGGGGCCGGTGGTGCTGATGCAGGTTTCGGCCTCCCTAACGATTTGCGTGTCCTGGATGCTGTTGGGGCGCGCACTGGCACATACAGCAACATTATCAAGCTGCGGTATGACAGCACGTTCCGGCCCATAGCCGACGCAGTGTTCACGGACGCGGACCGATCGGCCTTGCGATTTGAGGACATTCGCGATGCGGTCATGTTTGTGCGTATGTTTGACTCGCTCGGTCCACAGTTCGTCACGGGAACGAAACAGCCGATCGCGGAGGCATTGCGTGAAAACGCCAGTGTCGCGATCCAGATCCACTCCATGCTGCTGTCGCTGTGGGGTCACCGCTATCTGATCGAAAACGGTTATCTAGATCAGCGCGAAACCGCGTCGCTCTATAGCGCGTTTCTGATTGAGGCGCTGGGGCGCTACGGCAGCGTGGCCAGCCCTGCCAGTCAGGGCTCGACCTACGTGCTCAATCACCTTCTCGAGGCCGGTGCGATTTCTGCGAGTGCCGACGGGCGCTTGACGATCAACCGAGTCGCCGCCGACGCTGACATTGCCCGGGCAGCAATGGAATTCATCTCACTCATGGCAAAGGGTGANNTCATCTCGCCCATGGCAAGAGGTGACGCGACTGTAGTCAAGTTGCTTCTGGAGCACTATCTAGTAGTGACCCCCGCGATTCATGACTTGTTGGCGCGGCTCGGACCCGCGCCCCCGCTGCAGCGCCCGGTCTATCGCACCGCGGATCGACTGAGCCCGCCCGCCCGTTAAGTTGGTAGCTGATATATCGCCAAGGGGTCCTAATGCAAACAACTCACCTCGTTAGCCTAACAGCCGCTGTTGGGTCAATCTGGCTTCTATCGAGCTGTGCGACGACGCAGCCAACGCCCCTAGCCCCACCGGCCCGCATCACAGTGCTCTATGATGCCTTCGGTAAAGATGCGGCGATGACCAAGGATTGGGGTTACGCCGCGCTGGTGGAAATCAACGGCAAGCGCATCCTGTTCGATACGGGTGACGACGCGGCGGTACTTGCCAAGAATGTGAAGGCCAAAGGCGTCGATCTCACCAAGCTCGACTTCGTCGTGTTATCGCACCGCCATAGCGATCATGTGAGCGGATTGTCCTATGTGCTGAGTGTGAACCCGCGGGTCAAGATCTACGCGCCCAAGGAAGGCTTCGGCATTTTTGGCTCCGACCTGCCGAGTAAGTTCTATCGAAAGGACGACTCACTACCCGCCGAGATGCGCTACTACGACGGTGCGCCGCCGGAGATCATGAAATTCGGCACCCTGTTTCCCGGTGCCAATATTCAGTTGATCGACAAGACCACAGAAGTGACGCCGGGCATCACGCTGATCGCCCTGATTTCCGACGCGCCGGGGACCAAGGAACTGAAGGAGTTGTCTCTAGCCATCGACACGCCGGACGGCGTCGTGCTCGTGGTGGGCTGCTCACATCCCGGCATCGAGGCTATTGTTGCTGAGGCAGTCAAGATTAATCCTCACATTCACTTTCTCACTGGCGGGTTCCACCTGTTGGCGGCTCAGGATCCAGTCATCGAGAAGGTTGCGAACGCGCTGCATGACACCTACAAGGTGGATTACATCGCCCCGGGCCACTGCACTGGCGAACCGACTTTCACCGCCCTGCAGAAGGTGTTCGGCGACCGTTATCTCTATGCCGGTTTGGGGACCACGCTGAGTATGGGTGCAAACCCGCGCGCTGCATCGTCGAATCAAGACGGTGCGCCGGTTCTGGACGACGGCGATTCGCGCAGCTACCGCACGTTACTCGCCCAGAGCGATGATCTGCGTGAAACCGGCGTTAGCGTTCTGCAGCTCGCACGGACGCAGTAACGATCTGGTGAGAGCATCAGGCCCTTGATTACCCTCAAGACCTCAGCGGCATCTTGGCGTGCGCTTATAAGCGCAATCGAAAACAC
>PMHN01000188.1 GCA_003156695.1 Gammaproteobacteria bacterium | reverse complement strand
GACCTCTTCCCCAGCGCGATGTCATCGCGTGAGCGGCTATTGCACAGCTCCGTGTGGCTGACACGCCTCCTGCAGCGTTGGGACGCCGCCAATGACTGGTGGGACGCCAACGTCGTGAAGTTCACCCTCAATTCGCAGCTGGACCTGCTCGCACGCCTCGGCATCCGCAGCCCGGACATCCGCCACCTGGGCTGGGTATTTACCGCCGGCCTGCTCAGCTGGCTCGCAATCATCGCCTGGCACATCGGGCGGGACCTCAAGACCCCAGGACGCGATCCGCTTGCCACGGCCTACATGCGCCTGTGCCGCAAGCTCGCGCGGATTGCACCGGCACGCACGCCGCACCAGGGGCCGGTAAGCTTCGCCAACACGGTGAGCGAGCGGCGGCCGGACCTCAAGGAGCGCGTCGACGCGCTCCTCATGCGCTACGCGCAGCTGCGTTATGGAGCGCCTGCGCCCGCCACGCACACGCGCGACGTCACTGATTTCGCACGCCGCGTGGCTCGGCTACGGCTGAGGGGCGCAATGCGCTGAGTTGTATTCTGGCAGAATGCTCACATCGCTCTTGCGAGCTAAGGCATTGCAATGCCGTTCGCCGACCTCCCCCGCCTGATTCCCGGGATTGCCCTGTCACTGGCAGCACTGATGGCCAACGCGCACGAAGCTAACGTCGGTCCGACGGTGCCGGTTCCGCCCGTGGCGGCAAAAAAGCCTCATCAGCTTGCTTCACCGAACGGTGTGCGGGAGGACGACTACTACTGGCTACGCGATGACACGCGCCGCTCGCCCGAAGTTCTTGACTACCTTCGAAAGGAGAATGCTTACCGGGACGCCGTCATGGCCTCCACGCAGCCGCTTGAGCAGAAGCTCTATGACGAGCTGGTCGCTCGCCTCAAGCCGGATGATATGTCCGTGCCGATATACGAGCACGGTTACTGGTATTACACCCGCTTCGAGCCGGGGCGCGACTATGCCGTGTACGCGCGCCGCAAGGGCTCCATGACCGCTGCCGAGCAGGTGATGCTCGACGGCAACGCGATGGCCACTGGACACGATTACTTCTCCATCGGGTACACGGCGGTCAGCCCCGACGGCAGATTGCTCGCTTACACCGAAGATGATGTCGGACGGCGCCAATACATCTTAAGGATCAGGAACCTCGACAGTGGCGCGGTACTGGAAGACGCCGTGGCGAACGTCGAGGCCGATTTCGTTTGGGCAGCAGATAACGCAACGCTGCTCTATGTCGAAAAGGACCCGGTTACTCTGCTGTCCGTGCGGGTCCGCAAACACCTGCTCGGCACAGACGCGAAGACCGATCCGCTCGTGTACGAAGAGCAGGACCACAGCTACTACCTGCGGGTGGGTAAGAGCCGCTCCGAGGAGTACCTGTTCATCGAGCTTCAGAGCACACAGCAAAGCGAGTGGCATTACGCCGATGCCTCGGACCCGCAGCTGCGATTCAACACGGTGTTGCCGCGGGAACCGGATCTCGAATATCACGTAGAGCACCTGGGCCGGGACTTCATCATCCGTACCAACTGGCAGGCGCCCAACTTCCGCATCGTGCGCGCCCCGATCGCCAGCAGCAGCGACAAGAGAACCTGGACGGACGTGGTGTCCCATCGGGCGGATGTTTTCATCCAGGGCTTCGAAGTTTCCAGCCGCTACCTCACAGTGAACCAGCGTTCCGGAGGCCTGTTAAAGCTGCACCTCAAGGCCTGGCGCGGCTCAGAAGACCGATCGATCGACTCGAGCGAACCGGCGTACACGATGCGGTTGATCGATACACCGGGAATCGACAGCGACAAGGTGCGCTATGTCTACACTTCGTTGACCACGCCGAGTACGACCTACGACTACGACATGCGCTCCGGAAAAAAGGAGCTGAAAAAAGTCACTACCGTGCTAGGTGGCTTCGAGGCGCGCAACTACGCGACCGAGTTGCTGCACGTCCCAGCGCACGATGGCAAACTCATTCCGGTTTCCATTGCCTACCGTAAAGGCACGAAGCTGGATGGCTCCGCGCCCCTTTATCAGTACGGGTACGGCTCATACGGGCTCTCCATGGATCCGACTTTCCGCACCGAGTGGGTGAGTCTTCTGGATCGGGGTTTCGTCGTCGCCATCGCCCACATTCGTGGCGGCCAGGAACTGGGGCGGCAGTGGTTCGAGGATGGCCGGCTACTGCACAAGAGGAACAGTTTTACCGACTTCATCGACGTCACGAGCTACCTCGTGCAGCACGGCTACGGCGCCAAGGACAAGGTATTCGCGCAAGGAGGCAGCGCCGGTGGACTGCTGATGGGTGCCGTAGCGAATATGGCCCCTCAGGCCTACCGGGCCATCGTTGCCTACGTTCCCTTCGTTGATGTCGTCACGACCATGTCGGACGAAAGCATCCCGCTCACCACCAACGAATTCGACCAGTGGGGAAACCCCAAGGAGAAGGTCTACTACGACTACATGCTGTCCTATTCGCCTTACGACAATGTGAGGGCGCAGGACTACCCAGCCATGCTCGTCTTTACGGGCCTGTGGGACTCCCAGGTGCAGTACTACGAGCCGGCCAAGTGGGTAGCCAAACTACGCGCCACCAAGACCGACACTCATCTGTTGGTATTCAGCGTGAACATGTCTGCGGGTCATGGTGGGAAGTCCGGCCGCTTCCAGCGCTACCACGACACGGCGCGCGAATACGCGTTCATCTTCGATCAGCTCGGCATTCGGCAGTGATCACAGTCAGGGAGCCTTAAAGCCGATCTTCTTGTGCGTGCCGTCGCAGAAGGGTTTGTTGTTGCTCGCCCCGCAGCGACACAGCCAGGTCGTCGTCGTACGCGCGACCACGCGCCCCGTGCCGCTCATGATCTCCAGATTCCCGCTCACCTTCAGCGGACCGTCGGTCTGCGGATCCACGGCCAGCACCCCGTCGCGCACCGGCAACATGTCGGTCTTGCCGCTCGGGGGCTCACCGGTGGCGGTGAAGCCCACCTCGTGATGTGAGCTGTCGCAGAACGGCTTGTTCTTCGAAGCCCCGCAGCGGCACAGCGTGGCGCGAAAGCCAGCCGGCGCGCCGTTGATCTGCAGTTGGGCACGGAAGGCATAGGGTCCCGCCTCGCGAACACCGACGAGATTTACCGGCGGCGCGGTCTCATCCGGCGCGCCATCAAGGCGCAGATAACGGATCGCGCCCGAGGGGCACGCATGCGCGACCTCCACCAGCGCATCCACCGGCATGGCGTCCGGGTGGATCCAGGGTCCCTTTACGTTGGCGAGAAACACCAGCGGGGCGCCGGTGACGCAGAAGCGCGAGTGGATGCACAGCTTCCCCTCAAACTTCAGCTCGATCTTCCCGCCGCGTACGGTCTCAACGCCGTTGGCAACACTCGATGCGGGCGTGTCAGCCGCGCTCGCCACGGCAGCCGTGCCGACCGCAACGGGCGCGGCAGCGGCAGCCGCGGCAGGGGCCGCCACTGAGAGATCAAAACCTTTCGCCGCGCGTCCGGCAAGGGATGTCAGGGCATCGGCAGCCGCGCGCGCGCGCGCACCGCCACTCCCCCGCAGTCCATCGCCCCCTTGCGCAAGCTGCGCAAACCGCTCGATGAATAGTCGCCGCGCGGCAGGACCAGGCGACAGGGCTGCGGAGTCACGCAGCGTGACAAAGGACATCCCGGCGTTGCAGTGTGGGTTCGAAGGCCCCGCCGGCAGGCGCGCCGCACGCTCCGCAAGTGGCGCGACCGCCTGCATCAGTCCGATCGCAAGATCCACGGTGAGGGATTTCTCGGGACTCGGGCCGCGCAGCGCGTACGCGTAGGCCAGGAGGCGCAGCATCAGCCCGTAACAGGCGTTCGCCAGGTCCACCGTCGCGAAGGCCTCCGGGTCCTCAATCCACACGCGCCCCTCCGGTCGCGGCGGCCGCCGCAGGACCGGGTTGGTGGCCGCAGGGAATGCCGGGGTGAACGCCGGATTCCTGGCTGTCAGGGCGCGCAGTTCGTCGCGAATACCGAGGAATTTCTGGTAATGCGAGCCCTGCGAGTCGCGCGGCGCGCCTTCGCCCTGCGTGACGATGACCGCGAACGCCTGCAGTGCGGTCTTCAGGCACCTGACCGGCTGCGCTCCGGTGAGATTCACTTCGGCGCCCGAGAGCTGCAATGCCGGGTCGCCGTCGAAAGCGATCGCTTCGCCGTGGTGCGACACGAACGCGTGCAGCGCTTCCCCGAGACACCTGTAAAAGACACCGACGGTGTCGTAGTCCGTAGCCATCGGCGTCAGGTGTGGCTGGCTGATCCCACGTACATACGGCCGCTCGTAAGAGAACCCCGCGCCCTCGGCTTCCGTGGACTCGTGCGGCCGCTCGAGAAACACGAAGTGTTGCACGGTGTCCGCGTTGAAGGGGGCGAGCTTCACCACCACGCTCGCCGGCAGGTAGCCCGGATCGAGTGGGAAGTTGGTGCGTCCGATGCGCGGACTCCCGCCCAGCGCCGCGGTAATGTTCCAGACTGCCGCGAGATGCCCCATCTCCTCGATCGCGACACCCAGCAGCACCTCGCGCCAGCGTTTGACGGCCGCCGCCTCCGCCGCCGTGAGCCCGTCGCCCTCGCCGTCCTTCAGGCTGAAGGCGGCGTACAGGTACGTGCACATGAGGTTGTGCTCGAGCTCTGACGCCTCGTACAGCGCGTTGATCAGGAATTCGCGTTGCGTATAGGGTTCCATAGGAGCGTATTTCGCACAAATCCGCGGCTCGCGCCATCCCCTTGCACCCGGCGGCCCTTCAGGCGTGTTCGCGTGTCTCGCGGAACGTGATATCGGGCCAGCGCTCAAGCGTAAGCGCGAGGTTGACCCGTGAGGGTGCGAGGTACACGAGCGCCCCGCTGTGATCGAGCGCCAGGTGCTCGTAGAGGCGGGCGCGGAATTCCTCGAGCTTGCGCGCGTCGGCGCAGTCCACCCAGCGCGCCGTGTGGACGGTGATCGGATCGAACACGCACTGCACGCTGTACTCGTCCTGCAGCCGAAAGGCGACGACTTCAAATTGCAGCTGCCCGACAGCACCGAGGATCAGATCATTGTTGCGCAGCGGCTTGAACAACTGCGTGGCGCCCTCCTCGCACAACTGCGACAGCCCCTTCTGCAGCGCCTTCATCTTCAAGGGGTCCTTCAGCACCGCGCGGCGGAAGATTTCCGGGGCGAAATTCGGCACGCCCGTAAACCTGAGCTCCTCGCCCTGGGTGAAAGTATCGCCGATGTTGATGGTGCCGTGGTTGTGCAGCCCGATGATGTCGCCCGCGTAGGCTTCCTCGGCCTGCGAGCGATCGGCGGCCATGAAGGTAAGCGCATCGGCAACGCGCACTTCCTTGCCGAGGCGCACATGAAAAAGCCGCATACCACGCGAGTACCTGCCGGCGCACAGCCGCAGGAACGCGATGCGGTCGCGGTGTGCGGGGTCCATGTTCGCCTGGATCTTGAACACGAAGCCGGCGAGCGGCTCCTCCAGGGGCAGCACGGTGCGCTCGCGCGCGCTGCGCGGCAACGGCCCCGGCGCATGAGTGGTGAAGGAAGCGAGCAACTCCTCGACACCGAAATTGTTGATGGCGGAGCCGAAGAACACCGGGGTCTGCTGGCCGGCGCGGTAGCTGTCCGCATCGAAGCCTTGCGTAGCGCCCTTGACCAGCGCGATCTCCTCCTCGAAAGCTGCCGCCGCATCCCCGAGGAACTCGCGCGCCGCCGCGCCGTGCAGACCATCGATGACGCGGTTCTCACCGACGCGGCCGCGCTCGCCGGCGGTGTACACGTAGATGCGATCCTCGGCGAGGTGGTAGATGCCGCGCAACTCCCGGCCCATGCCAATCGGCCAGGTAATGGGCGCGGTGCTGATGCGCAGCACGCTCTCGATCTCATCCAGCAGCTCGATCGGCGTGCGGCCGTCGCGATCGAGCTTGTTGATGAACGTCATGATTGGCGTATCGCGCAAGCGGCACACCTCCATCAGCTTGATGGTGCGCTCCTCCACGCCCTTGGCGCAGTCGATCACCATGAGCGCCGAATCCACCGCCGTGAGCGTGCGGTAGGTATCTTCCGAAAAATCCTCATGCCCCGGCGTATCGAGGAGATTGACGATGCAGTCCCGATAGGGGAACTGCATCACCGACGAGGTGACGGAAATGCCACGCTGCTGCTCCAGGCGCATCCAGTCGGAGGTCGCGTGGCGCGCGGCCTTGCGTCCCTTGACGGTGCCCGCCATCTGGATGGCGCCGCCGAATAGCAACAGTTTTTCCGTGAGCGTGGTCTTGCCGGCATCCGGGTGCGAGATAATCGCGAACGTCCGGCGCCGCCGGATTTCGGCGGCCAGTGCGGGTACCGGGTCGCTCACGGCTCTGAAGCGGGGACGGCGCAGAGCACGGGGCCGGCGCCAGCTACCGTAAGTCTTAGAACCGCGGCGTCCTCGCGGCCACCGACCGCCTGGTAGTAGCCGCGCCGCATCCCCAGCTGCACGAAGCCCATCGACAGGTACAGGCGGATCGCGGCGGTGTTGGAAGGACGCACCTCGAGGAACGCCTCGCGCACGCCCACCGCAGCCGCGCGCTCGATGAGCGCGAGCATCAGATGCCGGCCGAGGCCGCGGCAGCGGAAAGTCTCAGCCACACACACGTTGAGAATGTGCGCCTCGCCCGCGCCGGTGCTCATCACCGCGTAGCCCATGAGTACCCTGCCTGCGGTCGCCACCCGACAGGTGTAGCCCACACGCAGGCAGTCGCGGAAAATCCCTTCGCTCCAGGGAAACTGGTATGAGGCGTGCTCGATGGCGACCACCTCGGCCACGTCGAGCGCGCGCATCGGCCGGATGGTCATCTCCGGCACAGCAAACATTTCAGGGGCGGTGGCCATGGTGCGGCTTGGCTCTTCAGGTCAACCGCTGGTAGACGCTACGCGCAAACTTAAGATCCTCCCACGCCTTGCGCTTGTCGGCGGGCGTGCGCAGCAGGTACGCCGGATGATACGTCACCACCAACGGCGTGTTGAACTCGCCGAAATGATGCACCTGGCCGCGAAGCCGGCCAAGCGGCACCTGCGTGCCGAGCAGGTTCTGCGCCGCGATCCGTCCCACGGCCAGCATGATCTTCGGCCGCAGCAGCGCGATCTGCCGCACCAGATAAGGCAGGCACGCGGCAACCTCCTCAGGTTTCGGGTCGCGGTTGCCGGGCGGCCTGCTCTTCAAGATGTTGGCGATGTAGACATTGGTCGCGCGGTCCAGTCCGATGGCGTGCAGCATCGCATCCAGCAGTTGCCCCGCGGGCCCGACGAACGGCTCGNNATCCTCCTCGGCGCCGGGCGCCTCGCCAATGACGAGCCAGTCGGCGCGCTCGGGTCCCGCGCCCACGACACCCTGGGTACGTGTTGTATGCAATGGGCAGCGCGTGCAGCTGAGGATCTCCTGGCGCAACGCCTCCCAGGAGGCTGGCGCCTGCGTGTCCGGCGCGGGTGCAGCGGTCACCGCCACGGCGGCAGTCGCGGCCACCACGCCGGCAGCGGCAGCCGGACCCCCGCGCGGCACCCACCGGTCGATGCCGATCGCCTCCAGGTATTCGTTGCGGCGCGCGTGCTGCATGTGGCTGCTTCAGGCACCCGCAGCAGGCGGAGCACCACGCACGAGGCGCCGCAGGCGCCGCCCCACCCACAAGAGCGGCGCCGACAAGGCGTAGGTGCCGAACATCGCCAGCAGCATAGTGGAGGGCTCGATCGCAATGAGTACAAAGACCAGCGGCACGAGCAGCAGGTAGACGAAGCGGATGCGCCGGTCGAGATCGAACTTCTTGAAGCTCGGATAGCCAAAGCGGCTCACCATCAGGGCGCCAGCGCTCGCCGTGACCAGGAATGCCGCGATCAGACCGGTCAGGCCCGGCTCGTGCCAGTCGCTGACAAACCAGACGAAGCCGGCCACGATCGCCGCCGCCGAGGGGCTGGGCAGGCCTTCGAAGTAGCGCTTGTCCGCGCTCGCCGCGCGCGCATTGAAGCGCGCCAGGCGCAATGCGGCCGCGACCGCGTAGAAAAAGCAGGCCAGCCAGCCAAAGCGACCCCAGTGACGACCGTACTCGGCGATGCGCACCACGCCCCACTGGTAGGCGACGATGGCCGGCGCGAGCCCGAAGGCCACCATGTCGGCGAGACTGTCGTATTCCTTGCCAAAGGCGCTCTCGGTGCGCGTCAGGCGCGCGATGCGCCCGTCCAGGGTGTCGAGGATCATGGCCGCGAACACTGCCATGCCAGCGTGCGCGAAGTGCTTGTCGATGGCCGCGACCACGGCGTAAAAGCCGAAGAACAGGCACCCGGTGGTGAACAGGTTCGGCAGCAG
>PMHN01000227.1 GCA_003156695.1 Gammaproteobacteria bacterium | reverse complement strand
GAGCAGGAATACTTCTCCGACGGCATTACCGAGGACGTCATTACGGATCTCAGCAAGATCTCGGCGCTTTGGGTCGCGGCCAGGAACACGGCCTTCGCGTTCAAAGGCAAGAATGTGGACGTGCTGCAAGTGGCACGGCAACTCAAGGCGAGCCACGTGCTCGAGGGCAGCGTACGTAAGGCCGGGCGCCGGGTTCGCATAACCGCCCAGCTGATCGACGGGGCAAGCGGCGGGCATGTCTGGGCCGAGCGCTACGACCGCGANNAGAAGAAGGCGATCGAGCAGCGTGATACCACGAATCCGGAGGCGTACAAGCTGTATCTGATGGCGCGGCACAGTCTCATGGGCAACGTGGGTGCTGCGCGCAGCAGCGAGGCCATCATCCGCCTCTGTCAGCGCGCCACCCAGATTGATCCGAACTACGCCCGCGCCTGGGCGCTCNNCCGCAAAGGCCCGCACGTTGACCGCGGACGCGCAGTTCGCCGCAGCCAAGACTGAGATCGAGACGGCGCTAGAGCTAGACGCGGAGTCATACGAGGTCAATTTCGCCGCTGCACGCTGGTGCGTCGCGACGCGCAATCACCGCCAGGCCATTTCGTTCTTCGAGAAGGTAGCCGCGGAGACACTCTCGGATTTCTACGCAGCGGGAATGCTCATCACCTGCTACCGCGCGGTGCGCGACCCGGAAGGCGCCCGGGTGGCGGCGCGGCGTGCAGCCGAGCGCTGCGAGAGGGCTGTCGCGAGCGAACCGGACAACGGCTCGGCCATGGCTTTCCTCGTAGTGGCGCTCGCGGTACTCGGGGAAAACGAACGCATGAAGGAGTGGATTGAGCGCGCGGTGCTGCTCGACCCGGACAACCTGAACATGCGCTACAACCTCGCGTGCGTTCTCATTGCGGTCGCGCACGACCACGATGCCGGTCTCGACATGCTGGCGTTCGTCCTGGAACGATGTCTCGCCGACGTGGTGAACTGGGTGCAAGGCGACGCGGATCTGGACCCGGTGCGCGACCATCCCCGGTACAGGGCAATGTTTGCAGCCGCGCAAGCGCGCCTGGGGTTGAGGTCAGCGGCCACTCCTGACAGTTAGGAACTGACGTACAGGCTCTGTCGCGTCTGTCGGCACTTCGTCGCCGATTTCCGATGGCGCAGCGCGNNAGGTGTGGAACTCCGGACAGCTCAAGTACTTAGGCAGCGAAGCGGTGGCAGGAATAGAGTAGTCAACTGGCCAGGTAAAACCAGCAAAGGCAAGCCCCATGAATCGGCATGGTCTCGTCGCGACGCCTGGCTTGAAGTCGGCCTGTCACGTGAAGTGGCACGCCGCATGACGCGGGAAACACTCGCACCGCCGCGTTGCCGTCACGCGCGCAGACGCCTCCGTTCATACTCGTGGTCAAGGGCGTGGCTCTGATGCAAACCAAACACACAACCGGCACGCTCGTGGGAGTGATCCTCGGAGCGATGGCTGGGCTCGCCTCGCCCGGCTGCGCAGTAGGTCCGCGGTTCAGGCCACCACCGCCGCCGCTCACTGACGCCTATACCTACGAAGCCATGCCGAGCCGGACCCAGGCTACTGATGTCGCCGGCGGGGAAGCGCAGAGCTTTCACCTCGGTCGGGACCTCACGGGCGACTGGTGGACACTATTCGGGTCGCCGCAGCTTGATGTGCTGATCGAGGAGGCGATGGCGAACTATCCGGACGTCGCCGCGCAGCAAGCCGCACTGCGTGCCGCCCGGGAAAATGCCCGGGCACAAGAGGGCCAATTCTTTCCCCAGATTCAGGGAGCGGCCAACTACGAACGCGAGAAAGTCAGTGGTGCAAGTATTGCGCCGGGGTTTCCGGGATTCGTCACCAGCGTTTTTCAGGCTACTGTCAACGTCTCGTACACATTCGACATTTTCGGGGGCGAGCGACGCACGCTCGAAGGGCTGCTCGCGCAGGCACAGGCACAGAACTTTCAGCTTGAGGCGAGTTATCTCACGCTGACGTCCAATGTTGCCTCGACCGTGATCCAGCTGGCGTCATTGAGCGACCAAATTGCGGCCACGAATGAAATCATCGCGCTTGAGACCAAGCAGCTCGCCTTTATAAGGCGCCGGTTCGAGGTGGGTAGCCAGACCCAGGCAGATGTGCTGCAGCAGCAGTCGAACCTGGCGTTGGTCCGTGCGACGCTCCCGTCACTTGAGCAGCAATGGGCGGTTGCCGAGCATCAACTCGCTGTTCTGACTGGGCACTTCCCTAAGGATGCTGCTCCCCATGCTTTCGCGTTGTCGGATCTCAAGTTGCCACAAGACCTGCCGGTCAGCTTACCCTCCTCATTGGTAGCGCAGCGTCCGGACATCAAGGCGCAAGAGGCCGTCATGCGTCAGGCCAATGCTGCGGTCGGCGTCGCTACGGCGAATATGTTGCCGCAGGTGACCTTGACTGGAGCAAGCGGAGACGAATCCCTGGTCTTCGGCACTTTATTCCAACCGGACTCCGCGATCTGGTATCTGGCCGCAGGCATCACCCAACCCATCTTTGAAGGAGGCACACTGCGCGCGAAGCGCCGCGCGGCCATCGATACGTACGAGCAGGCCTCCGCGCAGTACCGGCTTACAGTCCTGAAGGCTTTTCAGAATGTCGCCGACACACTCACCGCGCTAAACCATGATGCGCAAGCTCTGAAGGCCGAATCCGATGCCCTCGGTGCGGCCAAGGCGAGTCTTGATTTCATTCAGAAACAGTACGACGCGGGCGCGGTCAACTATGTCTCGCTCTTAGCGGCACAGCAGACCTATCAGCAGGCACGCCTCGCCTACGTTCAGTCCATGGCGAGCCGCTATATCGATACGGTCACGTTGTTTCAGGCGCTCGGCGGCGGGTGGTGGAACCGCGTCGACAAGGGAACGCTGCCGGGTGCTTCGTCGGCTGCCACTGAGCAAACACGCACCAAATAGGCTTCCCATGGATCGCAAGACAGCGTTGCTCGATGAGTTGCGAATGGATCGGACGCAAGCACCTGCGCAGTTAACCGGCCGCAGACTGCCCTGGTTGGTTGGCCTTGGCGCCGTGCTCCTTGCCGCGGCGATTGGAATGCTGTTTCTTGCGTTCGGACACCAGGGCATCGCAGTTCGCGCCGTCACCGCGCGAGCGATAGGGGCACCCGGCGCGCCATCGGCTGGTGGCTCGCTGCTTGATGCCACGGGCTATGTGGTTGCGCTGCGCGAGGCAACGGTGTCGGGCAAGAGCATCTACAAGGTCAACGAGGTCCTGGTTCAGGAGGGTCAGCCAGTCAAGCAAGGACAGGTGATGGCCCGACTCGACGACACCAACGCTCGAGCTGCATTGGAGCAGTCGAAAGTGCAGGTAAAGCAACTCGTAGCTGCACTCGCAGCGGCGAAACTGGCTGCCGATGACGCGCGCCCATTATTTCAGCGCAACCAAGTACAGCTCAAAGAGGCACTGATCAGCCAGGATACCTTTGACGCATCCAAAGCCAGCTACGACGCCACGCAAGCAGCGGCCCTGGTCGCCGAGCAGAATCTGGCGGTGGCGAAGGCAAACGTAGAGGTCAACCAGCGTTATGAGGATGACACGATTATCGAGGCACCCTTCGACGGGGTAGTCACCGTCCTGACCGCTCACCCCGGCGAACTTGTTTCACCGCAATTCTCGGGGGGTGGCGGCATTGCGAAGATCGTCGATATGGACTCCCTCGAAGTTGAGGTCGACGTCAGTGAGAATTTCATCAACCGGGTTCGACCGCACCAGCCAGCCATCATCACACTCAACGCCTATCCGGACTGGAGCATCCCTGCCGAAGTCATTGCAGTGATCCCGACAGCCGATCGGGCCAAGGCCACGGTAAAGGTCAGAATCGGCTTCAAAGTGAAGGATGCGCGCATCGTGCCAGAGATGGGGGCGCGCGTGTCCTTTCTGGATAGTACGCCGCAGATTGAATTGGGCAGCCCGGCGCCGACATCCGCTGTAATCGTTCCGTCGGCGGCCGTCCAGGCGAGCGGAGACACCGGGATCGTCTTTGTGATCACGGGAGACCATCTCGAACGCCGCCCGGTCCGGCTCGGCACGCGCGGGGCTGACGGTCAGACAATCCTGTCGGGTCTTCAGCCGGGGGCCAGCCTCGCGCTGGGGAACCTTGACACACTGAAGGACGGATTGAGAGTTCACGTAGTGCCATCGGAGGTGAGATGAGCTCCATCGTGTCGTTTGCAGCCGTATCGAAGCAATACAAGCGTGGCCGCGAGAGCGTTGCGGTCCTCAACGACTTCAATCTCGAGATTGCCGACAAGGACTTTGTCGCGATCATGGGTCCGTCGGGCTCTGGCAAGACGACGCTCTTGAATCTGATTGGGGGCCTGGATGTGCCAACAAGCGGATCGGTGACCGTGGCTGGCGAGCGCATCGATCACCTCTCGCCTGCAGCGCTGTCGCACTGGCGCGCGCGTCATGTCGGGTTCATCTTTCAGTTCTATAACCTGATGCCTACGCTCTCTGCCGAGCGCAACGTTGAGATTCCGTTGCTGCTGACCTCGCTGTCTCGCGCCGAACGCAAGCGCAAGGTCACCGCTGCACTGGAGCTCGTGGGGCTTTCCGACCGGCGCAAGCACAAACCCAGCGAACTCTCCGGCGGACAGCAGCAGCGGGTGGCAATCGCGCGCGCTCTGATCGCCGATCCGACGATTCTGATTTGCGATGAGCCGACGGGCGACCTCGATCGGCACTCCGCGGAAGAGATCCTCGGTCTCATACAGATTCTCAATCGCCAGTACGGCAAGACGGTCGTCGTGGTGACGCATGACGCGAAGGCCGCGGAATTTGCGACGCACCAGTTGCACCTGGACAAGGGGCAACTGCTCGACAGTCCGTCCCGAACTGCCGCATGAAATTTCTGCCGCTCGTCTGGTCCGGCATCTGGCGCAAGCCCGGTCGAACTGCGCTCAATTTCTTTCAAGTCAGTGTCGCATTCGCACTTTTCGGCNNCCTGGCGCACGATCCTGATTTTCCTTCAGGTCAGCGTCGCCTTCGCGCTGTTCGGCGTGCTGCAGGGCTTGAAGACCGGGGTGCAGCAAGCGGTCGATGCGGCGCGCGCGGATCTGCTGCTGGTGCACAGCCGCCTGAGTAGCCTCACGGAGGGGCTGCCCATTAGCCTCCTCGAGCCGATTCGCTCGGTGCCCGGAGTCAGGGTGGCGATTCCGGTGGAGCTCTTCGGGGGCTACTACCAGAAGCCCGAGCAAGGCGTCGGCATCGTCGCGGTGACACCCGACAAGGACTGGACGGCGGCCTTCACCTACACCATCGCGCCCGAGTACCTCGCGGCGTTTGCCCGCTCGCGCACCGCCGCTCTGGTGAAGGATCTGACCGCGGAGAAATACGGCTGGAAGATCGGCGATCACATCCCGCTGAAGTCCAACAAGATGCAGAAGAACGGCT
Source organism: Gammaproteobacteria bacterium (assembly GCA_003156695.1). Classification (GTDB taxonomy): domain Bacteria; phylum Pseudomonadota; class Gammaproteobacteria; order Steroidobacterales; family Steroidobacteraceae; genus 13-2-20CM-66-19. The sequence goes on along the minus strand of PMHN01000227.1, from coordinate 252 downwards.
CGGGCGACTGGGCGTTCGATGTCGTAGGCANNCTTCACCGACAGCGACGTCGGCGGTGGGCGCTACATCATTATCATCAACCTTCCCTACTACGATGAGGCGCGGGCGACCGGCACGGGCACGGTCAACCATTTCAACGTTGCGGTGACCGACCCGAAGGTGGCCGTTTCCGTGGCCGATGCGATCGACCGGATCTCGTCCAACTCCTCGCACGAGACCAAGACGGAGTCGCTGCGCGAGCTCGCGCAGCAG
>PMHN01000069.1:18811-18985 GCA_003156695.1 Gammaproteobacteria bacterium | reverse complement strand
ATGATCAGAATCACGACGAGCAGCTCAATGAGGGTGAACCCTCGCTCGTCTTGTGCGCGCTGGCGCAGCTTTTGCAGCATTGATCCTCCTAGGATCCAGTGTTATATGCGGCGCCAGCGCCAATCCGCCAATGCTGCTGGGCTGGCCTTCCTGACGAACGTATCGGCACGATGG
>PMHN01000069.1:0-18705 GCA_003156695.1 Gammaproteobacteria bacterium | reverse complement strand
CCATCGCACCAGGGGCACGTGACGGTGTGAGCAGTGCCGCCGATATTGGACACCACGCTGCCGCTGCCGCGGCACGCGGTGCACGGATCCGGCGCCGCCTGCTCGTCGATCGTTGAATCGGCCATCGCGCGGCGANNTCAACGCGTCAGGCTCGCGCCGCACGAGGGCCGGTCGCTCGAGCTGGCGGCGATCGGGCTGATCACGCTGCTCGCCGCCGCGCTGCGGCTGTGGTCGCTGCACGCGGTGCCGGATGACCCGTTCTACGACGCTGCGGTCCGCAGCATGAGCTTGTCGGCGCACAATTTCTTCTTCGGCGCCTACGAGCCTGGCGGCACGATCGCGATCGACAAGCCCCCGCTCGATACCTGGCTGCAGGTCCTCTCGACACAGCTGTTTCACTTCAACTCGGTCGCGCTGAAGCTGCCCCCCGCGCTGGCCGGCACCTGTGCCGTCCCGGTCCTCTACGACGCCGTTCGGCGGATGCTCGGCCGGCTGCCCGGTCTGGCAAGCGGGCTGATGCTCGCGATCCTGCCGATCGCGGTCCTCAGCTCACGCAGCGACACGATGGACAGCGTCGCGATGTTCCTCAACGTCGCCGCTCTCTGGCTGCTCGTGCGCTTCGCCGAGACCGATCGCGAGCGGTGGTGCTATTCGGCGGCGGCAGCGATGGGACTGGCGTTCAACGTGAAGGTCTTCCAGGGGCTCGTCTGCCTGCCGGCGCTGGCTCTACTCGCGTGGTTCGCCTTCGGCGAGCGCAGGCTGCGAAGGACTCTGATCAGCGCCGCTGTGTTCGTCGTGGTCGCGCTGTCATGGCTGACCGCGACGTTGTTCTTTCCGGCGTCCGATCGGCCTTACGCCATTGGCTCCACCAACGGATCGGCATGGAACGCGACCTTTGTATACAACGGCTACGACCGACTGTTCGGGGCCTCGACCCAGACGCTGTTAAGCGCGCAGGGCGCGACAGTACTGAAGGCCGCCAACAACAGCGAGGCGGCCCGGGCGCAGGTCGCGATCGCCGCCCCCTCGCCGTGGCGGCTGTTCGAGCACGACGATCCTCTGTCGGGCCTGCGGATCGGCTTCATCCTGCTCGCATCGCTGCTGCTCGGAATTCCGGCGCTGATCGAAGAGGTGATTCGAGCACGGGCGCCCGACCAGCGTGCGCGGAGAGCCTTTGGCGCAGCGGTCCTCGCCTGGCTGCTGACCGGTTTCGCGCTGTTCAGCGCGATGGCCCGGCTGCACCCGCGCTATGCGGAGGCCTTCACACCGGCGGTTGCGGTAAGCGCCGGCATCGGCCTCGCCTGGGCGCTGACGAACCGGCGCTACCGGAGGCTCCTGCCGGCGCTCGCCGCCACCGCCTTCGCGATCTACGCGGTCTGGCTGGCGGGAGCGTCGGCTCCGGCCGCCGTGCTCACGGTGCTGGCCGCGCTTGGCGTGATCGCCGCGACCCTGCTGCGCCGTCTTCCATACCGGTCGTGGCTGATCGGTGGCGCGCTTGCGATCGCAGCCGTCGCGCTGCCGCTGCGCGTCGCGGTCGGTTTGGTGGCGGCACACGAGTACGACAGCGGCAACACTGGTGTCATCGCCACCAGCGAAGTGGACGCAATCAGCAACTACATCGGTGCCCACCGCGATGGTGCGCGCTACGAGTTCGTCGTCGCCGACCCGAGCTCAGTCGGGGGCATAATCATTCGCGATCTCCAGCCGATCCTCTCGCTGACCTCCTATAACCAGCACGAGCTGCTGCCGGTGGCGAAGCTTGCGGCTCTCGTCCGAAGCGGCTCGGTACGGTTCGCCTACATCGGCGGTCCCTGCACCCCCGGGAACAAGCTCGAGCTGCCGCGCTGCTCCCCAGGCGCCGCCTGGGTGCGCGCACACGGCGTCGACGTGTCGCGCAAGATCGGCCTCGCGCGGCCCGACATCCTCTACTTCCTACCGAGGCGCTACCGTCACGGTCGTGCAGCCACGCGGCGCGCCCACGCTCTCGATTCTCGTCGTTGACGACGAGACGTCGCTGCGTGACACGCTGACGCGCTCGTTCACGCGCGAGGGCCACACGGTGACCGCGGTCGCCGACGGCAACAGCGCAATAGAGCGCGCCTCAGCCGAGCCGTTCGACGTGGTCCTGCTGGACGTCGCACTTGGCCCGGGCCCAAACGGCTACGAGGTCTGCCGCACGCTGCGTGCGCAGCGCAACGTCGTGCCGATCATCATGCTGACGGCGCTCGACAGCGAGGCCGACGCCGTGCAGGGGCTGGAGGCGGGCGCCGACGACTACGTGACCAAGCCCTTCAGCGCCCCGGAGCTGCTGGCGCGCCTGCGCGCGGCGCTACGACGCAACGCCCGCGGCGCGCAGCAGACCTCGCAGCTGCAGCTCGGCTCCCTGCGCATAGATCTGGCGCGGCGCGAGTCCGCAGGCCCCGCGGGCGAGATCCACCTGACACCGCTCGAATACCGCGTGCTCGAGTGTCTCACCCGGCACTTAGGCTCGATCGTGATGCAGCGACAGTTGATCCGCGAAGTGTGGGGACCGGAACGCGAGGATGATTCTCGCAGCCTGCGCGTGTGTATCAAGAACCTGCGTGGCAAGCTTGAGCCCGACCCGCGCGAACCGCGCTATCTGATCACCGAGACGGGACTTGGCTACCGGTTGCGCGCCGACGAGGACTGCGAGGCGTCGCAGCGTACCTGAAGGCGCAGTCGGCCAGTTAACTCAGCGATACCACCAGCTTGGCCGAGTGGCTGCGCCAGTTGATCGGGATGATGAACGAACGGCGGCCTGCGTGCTGCGGCACGTCGGGCTTCTCCCCGGAGAGCACGCTTGGCACGGAGATCACGAACTCGCGGCTGAAATCCCGGCGCGCATTGCCGGAGATGGTGTTGGCAACCTCGCCCACCAGGTCCCGCATGGTCTCGTGACTGAAATCGTTCTCCTGCATTTTCATCAGCATCACGGTCAGCATCGCCTTGGGGGCCGTGAAGTACACCACCCCTTCGCGCTTGCCGGAAATGCTGATGATCCCGGTGTATTCATGCACCGACGGAGCGCCCTCCATGAGGTAGGGCGAGCCGATCGAGGCCGGCTCCTGGGCCGCGACCGAGAAGAAATTCGTCGTGGCATCGACGAAAGTCTTCAGTTCCTGTTCATACAACATTGCGGTTGGTCCCTTCAGGTGCTCAGCACAGCAGCTCAGCAATGGCTTCGTTCAACTGCCGGTCGGTGAACGGCTTGTTGAGGAAACCGTTGGCGCCTTTTTCCATGGCTTCCACCGCGGTGGCTTTGTCCGCGAGGGCCGAGATCACCAGGATCCGCACCGCGGGTTTGAGCGTGACCAGTCGCCCGATGCATTCGATACCGTCCATTTGCGGCATGGTGAGATCCATGGTCACCACGTCGGGGTCGGTCTTCTTGAACAGTTCCAGTGCCTCCAGGCCGTTGCCGGCCGTGCCAACCAGCTGCAGCTCCTCGAACTGCTGCGAGCGCTCGATGCGCCGGCGCATGATGTTCGAGTCGTCGACGATCATCAGCTTGAAGGATTTCTTAGTGTTCGGTTTGAGGTTGGCACTCATCAGGTTTCTCGCTTGCAATTACGCGACCGCGGCGCTGTCGGCATCCACGCCGGGCAGCACCACGCGGAAACGTGTGAACTTGCCGGGGTGCGTGCTGACTCCGATCTTGCCGCCGAGGTTGGCGACACTGCGTGCCACCACGTCCATGCCGACCCCGCGGCCGGCATCCATGGAGACCCCCTCCTGGGTCGAGAAGCCGGGTGCGAAGATCAGCGCCATCGCCGCGCGTGTGTCCATGCGCTGGGCCGCTTCTTCAGTGACCAGCCGCTTGCGCACCGCGGCGGCCTTGAGGTTCTGGGGCGTGATGCCCGCGCCGTCATCCTCGAACACCAGCTCGTAGCCGCCCGGGGTCTTGCGGAACTCGACGTTGACTGCACCCGCGTCCTGCTTGGCGAGGTTGCGGCGTACGTCCGGAGCCTCGATGCCGTGCACCGCGGCGTTGCGCAGCATCTGGATGAGGCAATCCTTGATGGTTGTCGCGTAGGGCGCCGGCACGTCCGCCAGCCCGGCTACCGACAGGCGGAACTGCTTGTGGTGGTCCTGCGCGAGACGTGCGGCCATGGACTGCAGTGTCGGCGAGAGCTCATCCAGCGCGCCGGCTGCACGTGCCGGCCCGCCAGCGGCGCCAGCGGCCGCGGGAGGAGTCGGCGCGCCGTCCTTGAGAACCGAGAGGCGTGCCGCCATTTCGCGCACACTGCGCAGGTGCGCGAGCAGCTCGTCGAGCTTCAGCACCAGCGGCAGGAAGTCGTTACCGGAGAGTTCGGGCCGCTTCTTGCACTCGCTCACCATGTCTTCCATCACATGCACGCGGCTGGCGACGCTTGAGAGGTTGAGCGCCGAGGCCTCGCCCTTGATGGAATGCAGCTCGCGGAACAGGCCCGCAAGCTTCTTGCGGAATTCGGCGTCGTTGCGCGCCGGTTCCCTGAGGATGGTGTTGACCAGCTTGATACTGGTCTCGGTGGTGTCGAGGAACGAGGTCAGTTGCAGCGGGTCCACGTGCATCATGCCGAGCATCATGTCCAGCTGCGCGTTGGCGTTGTCCTGCGAGTCCTGTAACTCGCGGGCCAGCAGCACGCTCGCAGTGATATCGCTCACCGAACACAACACGTGCTTGATGCCTTCGGCGGCCATCACGCGATGGAAATCGAACTGCAGGTAGCGCGTCTCCTTGCTGCCGTGGCCGTTGTCGCGCGTGATCTCGAGCTGCCCCAGGGGGTTGATGCTCTTCATCAGGTTTTCATGGGCGCGCTGGCCCCACAGCAGCTTCACGTACTTGGCGGCCGTCGTGAGCGTGGCCGTCGGTACCAGATCCTTCAGCAGGTCCTCGAACGACAAGCCCGCAAAGTCATTGCGCGAGAACATGTGGCTGAGCGCCTCGGACCATACCGAGCCGATGCGATGGTCGGCGTCCAGCAGGAAGAAGCCCTCGCGCACCGACTTGAGAATGTAGCGAGTCTGGTCCTGGGCCTCGCGGGCGGCGCGTTCGTGGCGCGCGCGCGTGAGCTGGAAGTAGCCGGCGGCGACCGCCAGCACCAGGGCGGCGAACACGCCCGCCAGCAGCAGGGTACGCAGGCGCGCCGCCGCATCCGAGGAGGTGTGCTGCAGGGCCGTCGCGAGAGCGGCGAGGTGGGTCTGCAGCGGCCGGGCGTTTTCGTTGGCGAACAGCTGCGCGCGTTTCACTTCGGCGTAGTGACGACGCCCCTCGCTCGAGAGCGAACTGCCCGCGGTGTCGGAATCCACGTACGGCTGGCCGGTGAAGCTGACCACCGGATCGAGCACCGGCTGGTACTGGCGCCACAGCAGGCGCGCGCGGTTCAACTGTGGCCCGTCGGCGTCGCCGGTGGCCTCAAGCTGCCGCAGGTTGGTGTCGACGTGCTTGACCGAGGTCTGCAGTTCCGAGAGCGCCTGCCCGGAATAGGCGCGCACCTCCAGGCGATCGCGCAACGAGTTCAGCTGCTGAGCGATGGTCTCGGGGTAGGTCTGAAGCGTGCTCGCTGTCTGCAACGCGCTGATGCTGGTACGCATCTGCGTCGCGAGGCGGAATCCGAAAAACAGCACCGTACCCATGACCAGGATCAGGGCGGTGCCCAGACCGGCCATGAGTACCTGGCGGCGTCGTTCTGTCGCTGCAACCATCATCTGGAGCGTCTCCTTTTTTACTTCGGCAGCTCGAACCGCACCTGGGTCCTAACGGGTACTTCGACGGCGGTGCCGTTGACAACCGTCGGCGCATAACGCCAGCGCCGCACCGCGGCGACGGCCGCAGAGTCGAACACGCCCGGCGGCGTCGATTCGATCACGTGTACGTCGCGTGGCATGCCGCTGGTATCCACGGTGTACATGAGCACCACCGAGCCTGCGATCTGGTGACTGAGCGCGCTTTGCGGGTACTCGGGGGCCGCGGAGCGCGTCTGCTTGAGTTTGGCGGCAAGCGCCGCGGTGCTGATGGCCGGCGTCTGGGCCTGGGGCTTGTTCTGCAGCTGCTGCACGGCGCTGATGCTGGCTGCGTCCGCACCCCAATGGCGGGCCGCCGCGATGTCGGCATCCCCGGACTTGCCGGCGAGCGCCGCGACGCGGGCGCGGTCGAGGAGTTTCCCGGCCAGATCGTGGCTGCCCTGCGCAACTGCCGGGTCGTTCGGCGAATTCGTCTGTGCCTGGGTGAGGTAGTACGCGGCGCTGTCCTGTGCCGGATCCGTCAGCGCCCCCGAGCCCAGGCGGTCGCGGAACAGCTGCGCCAGGCGCTCGCCCTCAGCGAGGCTCGCCTTCTGGCGCGAGTTGGCGAGCTCGTGCTGGAAGGCCGCGAGATCGGCGGGCTTCATTCCGGCGTCGCGCGCCTCATTGAGCCAGCGGTCCTGATCTGCCGGGTTCCTGGCCGCCGCGGCGTCATGCGCCTTGCGCAGGTCGGCCTCCATCAGGTCATGCTCCGCGCGCACCGTGGCGGGATTGCCCGGCGCCAGCGCGCTGAGCTGGTGCGCGTAGGTCTTGGCGCTGTCGTCCGAGTCGGTGAGCTTACCGTCATGAATGCGGTCCGCCACGAGGCCCGCCAGGTGCTGCACGCGCGTGTCTTCCTGGCGCCGTGCCAGTTCGGTGCGCCAGCGGGCGATCTGCTCGGCTGGCACGGCGCCGGACTGCTGCGCCTGGCGCACCAGTGCGCTGGCGCGATCGAGGCTGCCATCGGCCGTGGCCCTGGCGATCTGGGCCACGAAGAGCCGCTGAGTGAAGGCGTCGGCACGCGGGTCGGTCGGCGTGGCGGCGCGAAAGTTGGCGAGTGTGAGAGCCGCTTCGTCGAAGCGTCCGGCGCCGAGAGACTCCTCAAAACGCCCCGCCAACACTGCGGCTACGCGCTGCAGGCCGTCGCGGGCCTCGCCATTGCTGGCGTCGGCGGCGGCGGCGGAACGAAAGTACACCAGCGCGTTGTCGGCGGCCGGCTCGGTGTAGCGCCGCTCGTGCATGGCGAGGCGCGCCTTTTCGAGCAGCTCATCGACCTTGCCCTTGATGATGGATGTATCGGCGACTGGCGCGGCAGGCTCGGCGGCGGCGCCGGTGTCGGTCGTGACGGCGGGAGCGGCGGGGCTTGCTACGCTCGCGACCGGGGCTGTCTGGGCTGCCGGACCCGCCTTGCCGTGCATGAAGAACCATGCGCCGGCAGCCACGGCCACCGCGGCGGCGGCGGCACCGCCGATCAATAGAAACTTGCGTGAGCCGGTGGTCGAATCACCGTCGTCAGACTGCGATGCGACTGCACTCGCTGCAGCGGGCCGGAACGCACCGATGCTCAGCTTCGCAGCCTGCAGCCGGTCTGCCGGCGCGCTGTCCTTGCGACGCCGCGCCTCGACGACCGCGCCTTCGAATACGGCCTGGGTCTTGCGCACATCCAGCGGCAGCGGCAGCAGCGCGAACACGCCCGAACCCTTGAGCGCGGCGCCGGCTTGCGCCTCGCCCGCGGCTTCTGCGAACACGAGCAGCGCCGCGTGCGGTGCCTCGGCGTGCGCGGCATCGGCGGCAGCGCGCAGCTCACTCACGCAGCGCGCATCGATCACCAGCAGCTGCGCGCGACGGGTGCTCGAAAGGTGCGGCAACGCCGCGTCGATCGTCTCGACCGGGCGCACTGCGGCCTGACCGCCGAGCGTCTGACCGAGCTCGAGCAGAAAATCATCGCGGGTGGTAATCGCAGTCACATCAACCGCGGGAACGGGTGCCGGGGCTGACCCCGCTGTCGCCTCGGGAGTGCTCGCCGCTGCGCGCGTGCGGGGCGCTGGCGATGCTGCATTGACCACGTTTCGTATCTCCGGAATAACTGTTGTCGGTGAGTCGTCCGCTCCATGGAACGAGGCTCTCCGCACCCGTCCATTGAGTGCGCGCAACACCTCGCAGGAGCAGGATAAGTAGCCTCGGAAGAGGCGGAGTGCGTCAGTTCACAATAACGAGAGGCTGCGTCTGGGCCTCGCGACGCGAACAATCAAACCCTGAAGCACTGCTCGATTTTTGTGCGCGCTGTGGCGGCACGCAGCTTGCCGGGGAGTGCGCAGCAGCTACGCGCGAATCACGCGCGCTCGCGCGGTGCGCGTGCGGTCTCGCGCGGCNNTCCTTGCGGGGTCTGCGGTTTGCCCAAGGGCCCACAGTTCGCGAGCCGGCGACGGGCGGCGCGCGGCGCGCACCAGCATGGGCTGTGCAATCAGGCACTTAACGCCGCGGTGGCCGTGTAATTCCGCAGCGCCGTGAGCCCGGGGGTGGCGCGCGTGTCGCCCGCAGTGAACAATCAGGCGCTGTGACCGTCTTAACGTAATAGGTGCGCCAGGATCTGAAGGCCGTCACTCATTGTGCGGCGCCTTGGGACTAAGTTAACCCGACGCTGGCATTGCCGGCCCGCCGGCCCCGGCCCGAGACCTGATGAGCTCACGGGAGGTAAGGACGATGCGACCGTTCGCCGCTGACGCGGATTCCAACGGCTCCACTGCCGACTTCATCGATACCTTAAGTTCGTTCAGCCGGCTGCACCGCGCGCAACGCTGGGAAGGCACGTTCGGTGAATTCCTGACGGGAATTCTGCCGGCAAACCCGGTGGCGGTCGCCCGCAGCAGCCACGAATACATATGGGACATGCTGCGCTGGCACGGTCGCAGCGGGGATGCGGACATGCCCGCGAACTCCCGCGCGCGCGAACTCTTCAAACGCGAGCTGTTCGGCATCGATGAACCCCTCTCGCGGGTGGTCGACTACTTCAAGGCTGCCGCCGCCGGGTCCGACGTGGGTCGGCGGCTGCTGCTGCTGCTGGGTCCGCCTTCCGGGGGCAAGTCCACGCTCGCGATCCTCCTGAAGCGCGGGCTCGAGGAATACAGCCGCACCGACGAGGGCGCGCTGTACGCGATTCGCGGCTCACCGCTGCGCGAGAATCCGCTGAATCTCATTCCCACCAGCCTGCGCGCCGATTTCCGCGAGCGCTACGGCGTCCATATCCAGGGCGAGCTGTCGCCGTGGGCGCGTGACTTCGTCGAGCGCGAATTCGAAGGTGATTTCGTGCGCGTGCCGGTCGAGCGCGTGTTCCTCGCCGAGGCCTCGCGCATCGGCATCGGCACCTACGCCCCGCACGATCCCACCACCGCGGACATCGCCGACCTCGTAGGCTCGGTGGATCTCGCCAAGGTCGCGCAGATCGGGGACGAGGGCGACCCGCGGGCCTGGTCGTGGTCGGGTGCGGTGTATGCCGCGAGCCGCGGCGTGCTCGAGATGATCGAAATTCTGAAGGTGAAGCGCGAGTTCCTGTACCTGCTCCTGACGCTGACGCAGGAGAAAAACGTCAAGGTGTCGCGCTTCCCGCTGATTCATGTCGACGAAACCATTCTCGCGCACACCAACCTCGCCGAGTTCCACAAGTTCCTGCAGGAAAAGGAGAACGAGGCGCTGCTGGATCGCATGGTGATCATCAAGATCCCCTATGCGCTCTCCTACCGCGACGAGTCGCGTATCTACCAGAAACTGGTGTCGGGAGCGCCGGCGTTCCGCAGCGCCCACCTGGATCCGCACGTACTGAACCTCGCCGCGGTGTTCGGCATCCTCACGCGCCTGGTGAAGCCGGAGCGCGAGGGACTCGACGTGGCGAAGAAGCTGCGCATTTACGCCGGCGAGGCGGTCGAGGGGACTTCTGAGGGCGAAGCGACACGGCTGCGGGCCGAGGCGCCAGAAGAGGGCATGACGGGGGTCTCACCACGGTTCGTGATCAACGCGATCTCCAATGCCATCACCCGCGGCAATACCCACAGCCTCACCAGCATGGAACTGCTGCTGGCGCTGAAGGACGCCATCGAGAGCGACGCCCGCATGGATGCCAAGCAGAAGAAGGCCTGGATCGATCACCTGGTGACGGCGCGCAAGGAATTCTACAACCGCTGGGTCAAGGAGGACGTGCACCGGGCTATGTTCGCTTCCTTCGAGGCGGAGGCGCAGCAGCTGCTGGAGAAGTATCTCGACGAGGTCGAGGCATCACTGGATCACCGCCAGGTGAGCGATCCGATCACCGGCGAAGCGCGGCCGGCGGATGAGCGCTTCCTGCGTTCGGTCGAGGAGAAGATCAAGGTATCGGATTCGGGCAAGCAGTCGTTCCGCCAGGAGGTGGTGCGCAAAGCCATGGTGGCGTTCAAGGCAGGTGAGAAGTTCAAGCTTGCTAGCCACGCGCGCATGCGCGAGGCGATCGAACAATACCTGTTCGAGGAACGCCGCGATGTGCTGAGACTCGTGACCTCCACGGCCCGCCCGGACGAGGACGCGCGCCAGAAGATCTCGGTTGTGCAGCAGCGGCTGGTTAGCGAGTATGGCTACGACGAGCACAGCGCCAAAGAGGCACTCAGTTACGTGACTACCCTCCTGGCACAGGAGTAGCGGCGCGCCCATGGACGCTGATGGCGGCAACCGCGACGCCCGGATCGTAGCCGCGAAGTGGTACGAGCTGTTTTCGCGCGGCGCACGCGATTGGCTGCGCCACGATGAGAAAGTCCGCGAAGCGGTACGCGCTAACCTGCCGGAGATCATCGCTGGCGCGGACCTGACGAGGGAAGGCGCGCGCACCGTGCGGGTGCCGGTGCGCATGCTCGAGCACCACCACTTCCGGCTGCGGCGCGCCGATGAATCCCAGGGCGCCGGACAGGGCAAGGCGAAGCCCGGAGAGGTATTCGCCGACCCATCCAAAGAGGGGCAGGGCGAGAGGGGCCCCGGCGGTCGCGAGGAAGGCGGGGTGCAGCTGCTGCTGGAGTTCAAGATCGACGACATCGTCGATTGGCTGTGGGAGGAGATGCAGCTGCCGAACCTGAAGGCGCGCGTTGGACCTTCCGATGAAACCGACTGGACGCGCGAGGGCTGGGATCGTCGCGGCGCGCGTTCGCGCCTCGACCGGCGCCGCTCCTTCAAGGAGATGGTGAAGCGGCGCGGGGCGCCGGGCGCCGTACCCAACTTCACCGACGAGGACCTGCGCTTTCGGCAGCTGGCGCGGCGCCGTCAGCCCGCGGTGCACGCCGTGGTGTTCTTCATGCTCGATGTCTCGGGCAGCATGTCCGACCGCGACCGCAAGCTCGCCAAGACGTTCTTTTTCTGGGTGGTGCAGGGGCTGCGGCGCGAGTATCGCTCGCTCGAAACGGTGTTCGTCGCACATACCACCGAAGCCTGGGAGTTCAACGAGCCGGAGTTCTTCCAGGTGAGCGGCAGCGGCGGCACGGTCGCCTCCACCGGCTTCAACAAGGTGCGCGAGCTCATCGATGAGCGCTACAACCCCGGGCGCAGCAACATTTACCTCTTCTACGCGTCCGACGGCGACAATTCGGTGAGCGATGGCGCCGAGGCGCGCACCGCGCTCGCCACCATCACGGCGGATGCCTGCTTCACCGGCTACGTGGAAGTCGCCTCCGGCCTGTCGCGTCAGCTTGCCACCGAGACCGGACGGCTGTTTTCCGAGCTGCAGGCCGCGGGCTGCGCCGCCGGCAGCTACGCGCTCGCGGACTTCGATGCGGTGTGGGGCGCGGTGCGGCATTTCTTTACCGCCGAGAACGAGGCGCCCGCGCCATGACCGAGGACTGGCAAGGCTACGTGAGCCGCATTGAAGAGCTGGCCGCGCGCTCGGGGCTGAAGTTTCACCCGGTTGACTTCGAGGCGGTCCCCGACAGCTTCATGATGGAGATTGCCGTCTACGGGCTGCCGGTGCGCATGCCGCACTGGTCCTTCGGCGTGCGCTACATCTACCAGCTCATCCAGCGCCATATGGGGCACTCGCGCCTCTTCGAAGTGGTGTTTCCCGGCAACCCCGGGCATGCCTACCTCGCACAGAGCAATGGACTGGCCGAGAACATTCTGGTCACCGCGCACGTGCTCGGACACGCGGATTTCTCCCGCAATAACCTCTTGTTCCGCCGCTGCCAGGAGCAGGTGAGCGAGCGTATCGTCGAGCACGCCGCCAATCACGCCCGGCAGATCTCGGCCGCGATCGAGCTGCACGGCGCGCAGCGCGTGGAGGTGGCGCTCGATGCCGCGCTCGCCCTCGAGCAGCACATCGACGTGGACCAGTCGCTGCGGCGCGGCCGCTACTCCGAGTATCCCGCGGACGCGAANNTCCGCAAACGCTTCGCGGCACTGGAGAGCGCCACCGGGAGCGCCGCTCCCGAAGCGCGCAAGCGCGCGCCGGTGCCGCCGCACCCGGAGCGCGACCTCTTGTGGTTTGTCGCCAACTACGCACCGGAAATGGAGAGCTGGGAGCGCGACATCTTCCTCGCGGTGCGCGAGGAGTCGTTCTATTTCTATCCGGTGTTCGCCACCCAGATCATGAACGAGGGCTGGGCGTCCTACTGGCACGCGCGCCTGCTGCGCGAGGCGGACTTCCTCCCGCAGCAGGCCTACGTGGACGCGATCAAATGCCACTCGGACGTGGTGCGCCCGATCGCCGCTGAAACGCAGGTCTCATTGAGCATCAACCCCTATCACCTCGGGTTTTCGATGTGGGAGAAGATCATCGCCACTGAGGGGCTCGAGGCGGCACGCAGCATCATGGAGCAGGACGACGATTTCGCCTTCGTGCGCAATCACCTGACACGCGAGCTCGCCGAGGAGCTGGGATTATTCCGCTACAACGCGCGCAGCGACGGGCAGATCACGGTGCTCGAGCATGACCTGGGCGCGTTGCACGAGGCGGTACTCGCACCCAAATACAATTTCGGTGCGCCGATCGTATCCGCCGCGCATGTGCGCAACGACGGTACTCTCGAGCTCACCCACGATAGCGGCACCGACGGGCGCGGCCTTGATCTGGAACGCAGCGCCAAGGTTCTCGCCTACCTGCAGCGGGTGTGGCGGCGGCCGATCGTGCTCACCACCGTAAACCAGGCGGGTTCCGCNNCTCCGTAGCCGCGGCAGGCGCGGCTGGTTTGGCGGCTTCCTCTCCCCAGTCCTCCTCGTGGTGCGAGGTCACGATCGCTACCGGATCGCTCGCCGGGAAACTGTCGCTGAGCGCCTCGTCCAGCTGCCGCTGGATTTTCTCGGCGTCGCGCCGCTTTCTTGCCTCGTCCCCGGACATGTTCACATAGTACTGCAGCGGCTGGCCCCCGGCGCGCCCGGAGGAGTAGGCTTTCAGGCAAAACCGCGGGAGCACGCCATGGGGTACACGACTTCGGGCATCCGAAATATCGCGCTGGTCGGGCCGGCCGGCGCGGGCAAGACCTCGCTCATCGAAACCGTGTTGCTGCAGGCCGGGGCGACCCGCAGTCGCGGCAGCCTTGCACGCGGCACCACGGTGTCGGACTTTGATCCGCAGGAAAAGCGCCTGCAGCACTCACTCGACACGGCGATCTGCAGTTTCGACAGCAACGGCACGCACATCAACCTGATCGATTCCCCCGGGTACCCGGATTTTCTGGGCAAGACGCTGTCGGTGCTCGAGGCGGTGGAGGCGGTGGCGGTGGTCGTCAGCGCCGTCAATGGCGTCGACGCGCTCACCCGCCGGCTCATGGATTTCGCGCGCGAGCGCGAACTGTGCCGGCTCGTGATCATCAACAAGATCGACAGCCGCGAGGCGCGCTGCGAGCAGGTGCTGGCGCAGTTGCGCGAAGCTTTCGGATCCGAGTGCCTGCCGTTGAACCTGCCGGCCGGCGGCGGCGACGCGGTGGTGGACTGCTTTTTTCAGCCGCACGGCCAGGCGAGCGATTTCTCCTCGGTCGAGGCGGCGCATACGCAGATCATCGACCAGGTGGTCGAGCTCGACGAGGAACTCATGGCGCTCTACCTCGGGCAGGGCGAGGAGCTGTCCCCGGAGCAGTTGCACAACCCGTTCGAGCAGGCGCTGCGCGAGGGGCATCTGGTGCCGGTGTGCTTCGTCTCCGCCGAGACCGGCGCCGGCGTCGCGGACCTCCTGCAGGTGTTCAGCCGTTTGATGCCCAACCCGGCGGAGGGCAATCCGCCGCCCTTCCTCAAAGGCGCAGGTGACAACGCCAGCCGCGTGCCGGTCAGTCCCGATGCGCAGCTGCACGTGCTCGCGCACGTGTTCAAGATCAGCATCGACCCTTACGTCGGTAAGCTCGGCGTGCTGCGTGTGCACCAGGGCAGCCTGCGTCCTGGCAGCCAGCTGTTCGTGGGAGATGCGCGCAAGCCCATCAAGATCGCGCACCTCTTCAGGGTGCTCGGCAAGGATACGGCGGAAATCCCGCAGGCGATTCCCGGCGACATCTGCGCCATCGCCAAGGTGGACGAACTGCACCTGGACGCCGTACTGCACGACTCGCACGATGAGGACCAGTATCACCTGTTGCCCGTGGCCTTTCCGCCGCCGATGCTCGGGCTCGCCATCGAGCCGGAGCGGCGCGGCGATGAGCAGCGACTCGCCGACACACTGCACAAGCTCACCGCCGAGGATCCGTGCGTGCGCGTCGAGCACCACGCGGCGGTGAACGAGACGGTGCTCTATGGCATGGGGGAGTTTCACCTGCGCGTGCTGCTGGAGCGCATGAGCGAGCGCTACGGCGTGCACGTGAAGACCCACCCGCCCAGCATTCCGTATCGCGAGACCATCACGCGCCCGGCCGAAGGGCACTGCCGGCACAAGAAGCAGACCGGTGGCGCCGGGCAGTTCGGCGAGGTGTACCTGCGCATCGAGGCGCTCGACCGCGGCGCGGGCTTCGAGTTCGTGGATGATGTGAAAGGCGGCGCCATACCGGGCCAGTACATCCCGGCCGTGGAAAAAGGCGTGCGCCAGGTGCTCACCGAGGGGGCGCTCGCGGGCTTTCCCATCCAGGACGTGCGCGTCATCGTCTACGACGGCAAGCATCACGCGGTGGACTCGAAAGAAGTCGCGTTCGTATCCGCGGGCCGCAAGGCGTTTCTGGATGCGCTGCAGAAGGCGACTGCGATCGTGCTCGAACCGATCATGCTGCTGTCGATCACCGCGCCCGCGACCGCCATCGGCGACATCACCGGCGATCTTGCGACCAAGCGCGCGCGCATCAACGGCAACAGCTCGCTGCCAGGACAACGCGCGACGCTGCTCGCGCTGGTACCACTGGCGGAAGTCTCCGAGTACCAGTCGCGCCTGAAGGCACTCACCGGCGGGCAGGGCGCCTACACCATGGAGTTGAGTCACTACGACCCGGTTCCGCCGCGCAAGCAGCAGGAGCTGACACAGGCGTGGCGACCGCGTGAGGCACAGGAGTAAGTCTCGTGCCGAAGTCGCGCTGGAAGAAGTCCTTTCCGGGACGCCGTGCATNNTTTCGGGGACGCCGTGAATCCATTGCGCTGCGCAGTCCCTGCTGCGCGCAAGCCCTGGGTGGCCATCCGTGGCCACCCGTGCGCCGCACGCGGCGCACCCCTGGTCCTTCCAGCGCGCCTCTGGCTCCGGCGCGTTTCCACTGATGCCCATCGCGGGGACGCCAGCCGCGCATCGGCCCTACCTCCTGTTCGTGCGCGCCGGCGACAAGTCGCTGCACCCGCGGCTGCTGGCCGAAAATCCCGACCGTAACTGGGACTGCTGCGTCAGCTGGTACGTAGCACCGCGGCCGGAGAGCCTCGCGGAGTTGTATTCGCACGGCGGTTTCAACAAGCTCGACGGCTTTCTGGAATTCCGGGCGCAGCGCCCGCAGCCTTTCGACTATCGCTACGTCATGCTCATCGATGATGACGTGTACCTGCGCCCCGGCGACCTGTCGCGATTCTTCAGCCTCTGCGAGCACTACCAGACTTACCTGTCGCAGCCGGCGCTGCGCTGGTTCACGCACACCACCTTGAACGCGCTGGTGCGCAACCCGGTGTGCGTGCTGCGCCACGTGAGCTTCGTCGAGGTGATGGCGCCGACCTTCTCGGCCGCCGCACTGCAGGCGCTGCTGCCCACTTTCGGCATGACCCGCAGTACCTGGGGTACCGATGTCGCCTGGGCGGGAACGGTAGGTGGCCAGCACCCGATCTACGTGGTCGATGCGGTTGCCATGGATCACACACGCACCGGCGATGGCCGCCCCACGGCCTTTTACCGCAAGCTCACCGAGATGGGTGTGGACCCGGGAGAGGAATTGCGACGCGTCCAGCGTCTGTATCCCGCCTTCCACGGCTCGCGCACCCTTCCCACCGGGCACATTTTCCGCCCCGGGATTCCGCGCTTCGCGGCACCTGCGCTTTTGTGGTTGTTCGAGCGGCTGAAGTTCATCGTGCGCATCCGCAAGAAGCTGATGCTCCACGTGCGACGCTGGCGGGCGAACCTTGAGGATGCACTGCGCCGCTAAGCGACTGCAGGGGCGCCCGTCAGGCCAGCGAAGGGTGCTACGGGCTGCGTGCTAGCAACGCTAGCAAGCTCGCCCGATGATGTGCGAGCATTGCTAGCACTGAAGATCGTGGAGCACATCGATGGCACAACTGCTGGTGCGTAAGGTCTCTGACGAGCTCGTCAAGGCGCTCAAGCAGCGGGCGGCGAAGCACAATCGCAGCGCGGAACAGGAGCATCGGGAGATTCTCAAGGCAGCGCTGCATGGGCCGCGCCGCAGACATCTGGCCGAGGTTCTCATGGAGATTCCGAGCGTTGGCGAGGACACTGACTTTACCCGCGAGCAGCGCGATCGCCGGAGCTGAAGTGTATCTGCTGGATACCGACGTTATCAGTGAAGTCCGCAAAGGCGAAAACGCCAATCCCGGAGTCCGCGCGTTCTTCGACGCCGCGAGCCGCGAAAACGCCGATCTGTACCTGTCAGCCATCACCATCGGCGAACTGCGTCAGGGCGTGGAGCGGATTCGCCATCGTGGCGATACGGTTCAGGCCAAACGTCTGGAACGTTGGCTCACGCAGGTGACGACGGTTTACGCCCACGCCATCCTGCCGTTTGACGAGGAGATCGCGCACGTCTGGGGACGACTGCGCGTGCCAAACCCCGAAAATCCGCTCGATAAGCAGATTGCAGCGACCGCACTAATCCACGACCTCGCAGTCGTGACGAGAAACACGGCGCACTACGCGACGACTGGCGTGCGGCTGCGTAATCCGTTCTCGTGATGTGGAAGACCGCCGTGGGGTTTCGGGCCTTTTGACGCGACCGTTAGGGTTGGCTGCGCATGCGCGCATCCAGCAGCGCGCGGATCGCCGGCCACTCGTTGGCCACGAGTCCCAGCGCTTCGCTCTGACGGCCTTCGAGGACGCTGAAGTCCTTGGCGAGATACTCGCGAATCAGCTCATCGACCTGTGCGCCGAGCACCCGTGACTCCGGGTCCGGGTTCAGCACGATACCGAGTCCGGTTGGTGGCGTGGCAATAGTGCGCACCACGAGATCGGGGCGCCGCTCACGCAGCAACAACAGCAGTCGCCAGATGTCGCCGCTCCAGAATCCGGTCTGCTGCTCGCGCTGCGCCGTGCGCGCATCGAGCGGGTAGCAGTCGTGCATGAGGATCACGGAACTGCGTGCGCAATAGCGCTCGACGTTGATGAAATCGCGCAGTGCGAACTCGAAGCGGTGCATGCCATCGATGAACGTCATATCCACGGGGCGGCCACCGAACTCGGCCCGCGGATCGTGCTGCGCGAAGAAATCATCGCTGGTGGCCGTGAAGAGCTTCTGGTTGTTGCCCAAAGGCTTAGCCAGCTTCGGCTCCGGGTCGACACCGATCACCGCCGTTTCGGCAAGCACGCGCTTGAGCGACTTGCCCTTTGAGACGCCGATCTCCAGGTACGTCTGCGGTTTAAGGTAGCGGTGTATCCGGCCGAGAACCGCGAAATAGTCCTCGCCCGGCAACGACAACCGTGACATCAGCGTGTAAGCGTGCGAATAGTCGCCGTGCGTGACGGCCTGCCGGCACAAGGCTAGCGCCTGCTGCCGGCGCCCGAACCAGGAGAGCAGGCGGGCACGGCGAAACAGCGCCTGTGCCGCACGCCCGTTGCCGTTCACGTGTGTTTCAGTGCTGACGTTCACGCCTGTTGCCCCTGCCGCGCCGCGTATTGCCGCGCGTACCATTGCCGGTATTCGCCGCTCACGACGTCCCGCCACCAGCTCTCATTATCCAGGTACCAGCGAACGGTCTGTGCGAGACCCGCGGCGAGGCTGGTCGCGGCTGAGAACTTCAGCCGCTGGCGGATCTTGCCCGAATCCACGGCGTAGCGCCGGTCATGCCCGGGACGGTCCCGCACGTGCTGCATGAGACTGCGCGAGGACTTGCCGTGGGCAGCGGCGCTCCTGGGAAAGCGCGCCGCGAGCTGTGGCTGCGAGGCGCAGGCTGCATCCACCAGGTCGCACATCATGCCGACCACGGCGATGTTGGGGTCCTGGGTGTTGCCGCCGACGTTCCAGGTTTCTCCCGAAGCCGAGTTCTGGAGGATGAGCTCGATGGCACGGCAATGATCGCTGACGTGCAGCCAGTCCCGGATCTGCAGGCCGTCGCCGTAGATCGGCAGCGCGCGCCCCTCGAGCATGTTCAGGATGCACAGCGGCAGCAGCTTTTCCGGAAACTGGTACGGCCCGTAGTTGTTGGAACAGTTGCTGATGGTGCACGGCAGGCCGTAGGTGCGGCCGTAAGCCCTCACCAGGTGATCGGCGGCGGCCTTGCTCGCGGCATAGGGCGAGTTGGGCGCGTAAGCCGTGTCCTCGCGGAAACTGCCCGCCGCGCCGAGCGAGCCAAACACCTCGTCGGTCGAGACCTGCA
>PMHN01000265.1 GCA_003156695.1 Gammaproteobacteria bacterium | reverse complement strand
GTGAGAGCGAGCGCCGCGGCGCCGGTGGCGAACGCCTCCCAACCCTCGAGCGGCGTGACGCGGTAGTCATGGCCGCGCAGCATTTCGTGCAGCACTTCGCGCCGCCCCGCCGAATCCGCCGCCAGCAGCACGCGGCCGTCGAATGACTTCACAAACTCATCGAGCGGTGCGAGTGGCTCCTCGGCCCGCACATCCACACGCAGTTCGCGCGGCGCGCTGGTCGGGAAGTTGCGCACTTGCGGCGATTCGCCCTGCAGCTCGGTATCGGCCTTGAAGGCATCGAGGGTGATGCTCGCGAAACCCCCGAGCGCGGCGTCAAGCTGCGCGGGCTCGAGGAATAATTCTCTCGGCCGCAACACCGGTCGCTCGAGGTCGTGGCGACGATCCTCGTAGCGGGCCTCGATATCCTGCCACCCCTTGAGGATGGTCCCGGAGAGTGCGGCATCGTGCACCACCACGGCATCCGCGGGCAGGTAATCAAACAGCGTCGCGGTGGATTCGAAGAACAGCGGCTGATAGAACTCGATGCCCGCCGGCGCCAGCCCCTCGCTCACGCCGCGATAGAGCACCGCCCTGGTCGGGTCACCCTCGAAGCGCGTGCGGTAGCGACGGCGGAAATCTTTCACGGCCTGCGTATCGAGCGGCACCTCGCGTGCCGGCAGCAGGCGCACGTTTTCGAGCCCCTCGAGGGAGCGCTGGGTTTCCGGATCGAAGCGGCGGATGGCCTCGATCTCATCGTCGAACAGATCGATGCGCAGCGGTGCGGAGGCGCCCATGGGGAACACGTCCAGGAGTGAGCCGCGCACCGCAAATTCACCGGGACTCACCACCTGGCTCACGCTCGCGTAGCCGGCTTCGATCAGCCGCTGGCGGAAGGGCTCGATGAGCAGCGCCTGCCCCTTTCTGAGTTCAAAGGCGCGTCCCTGCACGTAGTTGCGCGGCGGCAGACGCTGCATGAGCGTGTCGGCCGTCACGATGAGGCAACCCCGGGAGAGGTGCGGTAACTCGAAGAGAGTCTTCAGGCGCTCGGAGGTGATGTCCGGGTGCGGGGAGAACAGGTCGTACGGCAGTACCTCCCAGTCCGGCAGGCGCAGCAACGGCAGGGAGTCCCCGGCAAAGAAGCGCAGCTCCGCGGTGAGCCGCTCCAGCTCCCGCGCCGCGTCGGCGANNCCGCGGCGCTGCCGTAGAGCTGGTGCCAGCGCAGACGCCGGTAGCTCCCGGCCGGCAGCGGCGGATTAAGCAATGAGACCATGTTGCTGGCTGGCGTGAAAAGAAGCGCAGCTTACCCAAGCCGCCAGCTGCTGCGAGGGACATTCGCACGTGCTGCATGCAGTAAGGCGGTGCGCAGCAGCAGGCGAGCGCTCAGGCGGCTATGGGACCTGCACTTAGCTGCACGCGCGTCTGCAGCGGCACGCAGAAGATGTCGATCGGGTTGGAGCGCCCGCGCAGCTGCAGCGGCGGCAGCGGGGTTGCCCCGATGTCCATGCCGTGGGCGTCAAGGGACTGCTTGATTGCACTGGAAAACAGCATCTCGCCGGCACGCGCCCGCTGGCACAGGCGCGCGGCGATGTTCACCGCGTCACCGATGATGGTGTAGTTCATATAAGAGGACGAGCCAATGTTGCCGGCGACCACGTCCCCCTCATTGATCCCGATGCCGAGCCCCGCTTCGACCTGGTAGCGCCCCCTCCAGGAGTGGGCGAGCGCGGCGAACCCGCTGAGCATCTCCTGGGCGGCGCGCACGGCGCGCTGTGGACTGTCCGGCTGCTCAAGCGGTACGCCGAAGCCGAGCATGAGGCAGTCACCGGCCATGTGAAACACCGTGCCCTCATGGCGGAAGGTGATCTCGGTCAGGAGTGAGAAGAACTCGTTCAGCAGCGGCACCACGCGGTGCGGGTCGAGCTGCTCGGAGATACTGGTGAAGCCGCGCAGGTCGGCGAACAGCACCACCGCGTGCGCGCGCGCGTCGGCGGTGGACAGCAGGGTATCGCGCAGCTGCGAGTCTTCCAGGATCTTGTCGGCCACGCGGGGCGATACGTAGCGGCGAAACGTCTGCCGCAGTACCTCCTCACGCCGCTGGATTTCCGCCTCCAGGTGCGCCGCTGCCGTCTTCCGGCGCACGCTTCCCGCGCGCACCAGGGCCTCGATCTGGGCCCGTAGAGGCTCGTCCGCCGCCACTAAATTTCCCCAAGGAATTTATTCTGTTAAGCGCGAGACTACCACAAGGCTCGAGCTTTGCGAGCCTGGAGCAGGGGTGTGCCGGGTACGCGCCGGCACCGCGGTCGATGCGCCGCGAATGGCCAGTCGCGTATGGGGTAGGACTGCGCCTGAGCGGAAAGTTCAGCCGCCGGTTATTACGGCGTGGATCACGCGATCACGCTCGAAGAACACGGCAAAGCCGTTGTAGTCCCAGCGGGTGATTGGGGGTTCGCCGACGGTCGCGTGGCGGGTGGCCGGGGCGCCGAATTGCTTCTCGACGTCACCCATGGTGCTACCGCGATGCGGCGTCGGTATCTGCGACTCGCGCACCTGCACCTGGTCGTTGACCACGACGGTGTCAGCGAATGCGGGGCTGGCGACTGCGCAACCACACAGGAGCGCTGCGAGAATTCGGGTGTGCATGCCACTCTCCTTAATAAGGCCGGGTGACTATAACACCGCGGGAATCTGTCAAAGAGACGCCACGGGGCGACAGCGCGCTGATTTGTGACGTGCGTCAGAAAAGGCCCTGATTGTGGTTAAATCGCGACGATGTTCCACCCGTTGTCGGTCTACGTGGGCCTGCGCTACGTCCGCGCGCGCTCCCAGAAGTTCTTCGTCTCGTTCATCACCTGGGCCTCGCTCGTCGGGGTGTGCGTGGGCGTTGCCGCCCTGATCGTCATCCTGTCGGTGATGAACGGTTTCGAGGGCGAGCTGCGTGACCGGCTGCTTTCCTTGAGCGCCCAGGTGCGCGTGAACGCTGCAGTGAGTACCGGCAGCGCGGCCGTGGCGCAGGTCTCTGCAGCGGACTGGCGGGACGCCGCGCGCCTGGCACGCGGCGCCGCGGGAGTGACCGACGTGACCCCGTACGCGGAGCTGCAGGCACTCGCGGTGCGCCAGCCGGAAATGCTGCCGGTGGTGCTGCGGGGCATCGATGCGCAGGATCGCCCCGGCACGGCGGAACTCGCCCACGCCATCACCCAGGGGCATCTGGCCGATCTGGTGCCCGGCTCAGAGCGGGTGATCGTCGGGGAAGCGATCGCCGAACGGCTCGGGCTCTCGCCGGGGGACCCGCTGACGCTGCTCGTGCCGACGGTCAACGCCGATGGCACGCCGGTGCCGAAGCTGCGCGAGTTCACGGTAGCGGGCGTGTTTGAAGTGGGTCTGCAGGATCACGATGGCACGCTGGTGTTCGCGCCGCTTGCGGATGTACGCGCGCTGGCGCCGCAGGCCGCCGCCAGCGAGGGTCTGCGCGTGCGCGTGCAGGACGTGCTCACGGCTCCCACGGTGGCCGCGCGCCTGCGGCAACTGCTCCCCAGCCGCTTCGAGGTGAGCGACTGGACGCAGGACAACGCCAATTACTTCCGCGCCATCCGCATCGAGAAGACGATGATGTCGCTCATCCTGTTGCTGATCGTGGCGGTCGCCGCCTTCAACATCATCGCCATGCTGGTGATGGTGGTCACCGACAAGCGCACCGATATTGCGATCCTGCGCACCTTTGGCGCCTCGCCGCGCAGAGTGATGGGCATATTTGTGACCCAGGGGCTCGTCATCGGCTGGCTCGGGGTTCTCCTGGGAGTTGCGCTCGGGGTCGTGCTCGCCCTCAATGTCGAAGCCATCGTGCCGGT
>PMHN01000307.1 GCA_003156695.1 Gammaproteobacteria bacterium | reverse complement strand
GTCAGCTGTTTGGCGTCCGCGGCGCGCAGCGCCTGCACGACGGGCGCGTAGCGCTCGTAGTTCTGCGGCCCCAGGATGAGCGCATCCTCCGTGCCGCCTGTCACGGTCGTGCCGGGAGTGGGTTTCACCGGCCGCAGCTCGACGGCCACCTTCTTGCGCGGCAGATTGTCGACGGTGACGACGATGTGCCGGATGATGTCCTTGGGAACGAGAAACTCACTCACCGGCTTATCGCCGAATACACCGAGGAGTGCGGTGCGCACCGGGACGTCGCTGTCCTCAAGAGTGGGGGGTGCAACCGTGTCGTTCCCGGTCGCCTCTTCCGAGGGGACCGGATGATGGATCGCAGGCTCCGGCGCAGGCGCCGGGGCGGGCAGCGGTCCTTGCGCAACCGGCGGCGGTGGGCTGCGATGCGTGCGATAGTAGTAATAGCCGGCGCCGACGATCACGACTGCCACCACGGCAGCGACCCACCAAAACGCCTTGTCCATGAACGCTTCGTCTTGCATCGCCGTGCACCCCGCAACTAAATCATGCTTACTGTACTGCGCGCCGGCCGGCTCCCGCCACGATCACTACGCGCCTGCGCCGCGCGTCATCGCCCAGTCCAGGAGGCGGCTCGCAAGACCGCCGCCCAAGCTCGACCCCGTGACGTCGTCGAGCTCGTAGGGCTTGTCATGCAGGATCGCCTGCGCCGCGCGTAGACCGCTCCTCACAGCCGGGCCGATGCCCTCGGCCATGTCGCGCGTCGCAAGGCCCGCCGCATCGCCGCTCAGAAATGCATCCTCGATACGCGCCACCTCGACCCGGCCGCGCAGGTAGTAGCTGTATCCGGTGGGCTCATACTGTGCGCTCGGCGCGAGCTTGCTGTCGAGTTCACGCGTGAAGCGCGTCCAGTGGTATTTGATGTCGTGGCCGCTCTTCTTCATGCGGTCGGCCATACCGCCGATCCCGACGTTCAGCCAGCCGTTCGCCTTGGGAACGTACCAGGCGTAGCCGGGAAGTTTCTTTTCGAAGAACCACAGGTGACAGTCCGGATCCTGCCAGTCGTAGGGAATTTCGTGTTCGAGAGTCACGGTCTGCAGGCCGCTCGCGCGCGGGTTGGTTGCGCGAAACAGCGTCCGGTAGACCGGACAACGCGTACCGCCGGCGCCGATCAGATAGCGGCACTGGAAGGCGTCATCGATCACATAGACGCCGTGCTCGCGGCGAATGCTGCGCACGGCATGCTTCACGACCGGGGCCTGCGAGCGCTCGAGGAGCCAGGCGTCAAATTCAAACCGCCGGATCGAGTGCTGCACGGAGGGCACGCGCAGGTGCATGCCTTTCAAATGCACGTGCAGCCGCTCGAAGGTGAGGAAGCGGTGCGGGTAGGACGCCACATCCATCTGCAGGTCGCGCACCACCTCGGGTGTGATCCAGCCTGCGCACAGCTTCAGCCGCGGGAAGGTTTCCTGATCGACCACCACGACATCGGCGCCGCCGCGGCGCAGCTCCCACGCCGCAGAAGAGCCCGCGGGGCCGCCGCCCACGATCAAGACGTCGCAGGAGCGCATGAGTTCTTTGCCAGCTCAGCCTTGATAACGGTGAGCGCGCGTGAGAGGGATCTCGTTGTTGTCCCGCGGCGCAAACACCACTTGGAAGAGCTGCAAGGTGCCCATCGTGAAAGCGGCGACGGAGCCTGCGAGGTACAGCCGCCACATGCGCACGAACTTCTCATCGAACATCGCCCGCACGCGCTCGCTCGCCGCCTCATAGTTGGCGAGCCACTGACGCAGCGTCTGCGCGTAGTGCAGCCGCAGGTTCTCGACGTCGAGGATCGACAGTTCCCAGGGCTCAAAAATATGTGCCATCTCAGAAAGCGCCGGCGGATGGGCCCCTGGAAAGATCCGCTTCTCGATCCACGGCTGCAGACGCGCCGGGCGATTGCGTCCGATGGAGTGAATCAAGCCGCGGCCGTTTCTGCCCATGCAACTGTGGGCGATGCGCCCGAGCGTCTCGTAGTTCTTGACTCCCACGTGCTCGAGCATGCCGACGGAAACGAAGGCGTCGTAGCCACCGGTGATGCTGCGGTAGTCGTCTTCGACGTACTCGACCTGCCGGGCAAGGCCTTCACGCGCCGCGCGCTCGCGGGCATAGGCGATCTGCGCGTGCGAGATGTTGAAGGCCCGCACGCGCACCCCGTAGTGGCGCGCCATGTGCAAGGCAAACACGCCCCAGCCGCAGCCGGCCTCGACCACGCTCTCGCCCGGCTTCAGGCGCAACTTGCGGCATACGTGATCCATCTTGGCGATCTGTGCCTGGTCCAGCGTCGCCTCGGGCGTGGGGTAGTAGGCGCAGGTATAGGCCATGGTCTCGCCGAGCCACAGCGCGTAGAAATCGTTGCCGATGTCGTAGTGGTGATGGATGTTTTCGCGAGAGCCAGCGCGCGTGTTGCGGTGCCGTAGCGCCAGCGCCCGACGCAACATCGAAGCACGCTTCTTGCCCATACCCCCGGCGCGATACACCGCCTCCAGCAGCCACACCAGATCGCCGTCAATCTGCACGTCCCCCGCGCTGTAGGCATCGCCGAAACGCACCCACGGGTCGGTGAGAACGGAAAGCAGCGTCGCCCGGCTCGCAAACGTCACGCTCGCCATCGGAGCCGCAGTACAGGTGATCCGGGCGCTGTCACGGACCGCAAGATCGAAGTCAGGGTTTCCGAGGGCGGCGCGCAGGCGCAACAGCAGCCAGCGATCAACCCCCCGGCCGCTGCTGGCCGAGGATGGTGCGTGCGCGTGCGTTGCCGTGGACGGGTGCACGGGTTCGCCGGCACGCTCGGTCGCGGGTACCACACTCTCGTCGCAGGCATTCACGGCTGCAGCCCTCCAAAGCAGGAACGGTTAATCTAGCACCCCCTTTCCCGGGCTGCGACCCGGGGGGCCCATCCGGTCCGTCGCAGTGCGGCAACACACCCAACTACCGCCGGTTCAGGGGGCCGCAGCCAGGCCAGCGCCCCAAAGCCTTACCGCGTGAGAATGCTGTTGAGCAGGTTCGCGAGGCGCCCCCCGGCAAGCAGCACCCGTTCGCGCACGATCTCTTCGGCGTCCTGCTGGTAGTCACTGTCCAGAACGACGATGCCCTGCGGTACGCTGTTGCATGCAAAACCCGGGTAGTGGTAGGCCACGTTGCGGGCCAGATTGTTGGATTCGAAGGCCCACTGGTCGGGGGAACCCTGGCCGGCATCGTTCACGAGCCCGCGCGCCTCGAGGGCCAGCGCGTCGATGTCATCGGGCGGCTGCTGGCGATTGCGGGCGTGGAACGCAAGTTTCACCAGGTCGCCGTCCCAGGCGCGGTGCAGGTTCTCGCGCCCGCGCGTCCTGACGCCCCACAGCGCGACCTGCACACGGTTGCCGCCGCGATCGTCGTTGTCAGCGGCGTGCAGCGGCTGATGGATGTCCCCGACCAGGTGCACGACCCATTTCAGGGCCTCGTTGCGATCGCGCGGCGCGGAGCGCGGATTTGCGAGCACGCCGATCAGACGCTTCAGCTGCTCGGTATTGCACTGGCCCTCGGGACAGTAGCGCGCTTTCGGCTCGCTGCCGCAAATGGGCATGTCGTCGTAGTGCCAGGTGGCCCGCGCCGCCGGGGTGCCATAGAGTTCGTCCGGCCATACAGCCACCGCCTCGAGCGTCGTGCGCCCGGAGGGGTTGCCGAACTTGTCCAGATCCCCGGCCAGCAGTTGGGTGACCACCGCATGCGCTTGCGGTGTCAGCAGCCGATCGGCGATGGCACCAACGGTGCGGTGCCCCTGCGGACCCCACGCCCAGACGCCCGGCGCGCACGACGAGGCGAGTACCAGCAGCATGGCCAGGGCGTTATTCTTTTTCATATTCATGCCTGCGAAGCGTCTGCCCGCGCGCGCGTTCCGAAGGCTCGGCCGGCGCGCTAGTGTAAACTCGCCGGCCTCGCGTGCCACGTCCGAACGGAAAACAATCATGCATCGCGCAACACTATCCATCTCTTCCCGCATCCGCAGTTTCGTCGCTGCCAGCGGCGCGGCCTTGAGTCTCGCGGCTGCCGCCGCAGCGGCCAGCCCGGACGCCGTGACCCCCGCGTCGCACGGCCTGGACGTTGCCGGAATTGACCGCACGGTTGCCCCCGGGGATGACTTCTTCCGCTATGCCAACGGCGCCTGGCTCGCGGCGACCGAGATTCCGGCCGACCGCAGCGCCTACGGTACCGGCGCCGAGGTCGCGGAGCTGACGGCGAAACGCACCGCTGACCTGATCCGCGAAGCCGCCGGGAAATCCGCGCCCGGCTCGGACGCACGCCGGGTCGGTGACTACTACGCGACCTATATGGATGAGGAGACCATCGAAAAAAAGGGTCTCGCGCCGCTTGAACCGGCGCTGAAACGCATCGACTCCATCAAGGATCGCAAGGAGCTCGCGCGTGCGCTCGGCGCCTCACTGCGCACCGACGTGGATGTGCTCAACAGCACCAACCTCCACACCCCGAACCTCTTCGGCCTGTGGGTGGCGCAGGACCTCAACGATCCCAGCCGCTATGCGCCCTTTATTCTGCAGGGCGGCCTCGTGATGCCCGACCGCGACTACTATCTGGATCCCTCAGCGCCGATGGCTGCCATCCGCGCCAAGTACCAGGAGCACATCGCCGCGATGCTGACCCTCGCCCATCAGCCGGACCCGGCTGCCTCGGCGGCGCGGATTTTTGCGCTCGAGCACCGCATGGCGGAAGTTCACGGCAGCCGCGCGGACTCCGAGGACGTACTCAAGGGCAACAATCATTGGCAGGCCGCGGATTTCCCACAGCGCGCCCCCGGGCTCGACTGGGCGGCATTCTTCGACGCCGCCGGACTTGCCCGCCAGACAACGTTCGTGGTGTGGCAGCCGGCCGCCGTCACCGGCCTCGCCGCACTCGCCGGCAGCGAGCCGCTGAACACCTGGAAGGAATACCTGCGCTTTCACCTGATTGAGCACAGCGCGCCGTACCTCCCCAAGGCGTTCGTGACGGAGGCCTTCGAATTTCACGGCCACGTGTTGGCCGGCACACCGCAGCAGCGCGCAAGATGGAAGCGCGCCGTGGATGACACGAGCTTTGCGCTCGGCATGGCCGTGGGCAAGCTGTACGTGGAGCGCTACTTCCCGCCGGAAGAAAAAGCGCGCGCCCAGGCGATGGTGAAGAACCTGCTGAGCGCGTACGCCGTACGCATCGACCATCTCGAGTGGATGGCACCAGCAACGCGGGTAGAGGCCAAGGCGAAACTCGCGGCTCTGAAAGTGGGGGTAGGTTATCCGGATCACTGGATCGACTATTCGGGCCTCGAAGTCGTGGGCGGCGATGCCCTGGGCAACGCCGAGCGCGCGCGCCTGTTCGAGTATCAGCGCAATCTGCAGAAATTCGGCACGCCGGTGGATCGCTCCGAGTGGGCGATGACGCCGCAACTGGTGAACGCGGTGAATCTGCCGGCGATGAACGCCCTCAACTTCCCCGCCGCGATCCTGCAGCCGCCGTTTTTCGATCCCAACGCGGACGCCGCGGTCAACTTCGGCGCCATCGGCGCGANNTGCAGCCGCCGTTTTTCGATCCGCAGCGGGATGTGGTGCTGGATTACGGCGCGATCGGAGCCGTGATCGGGCATGAAATCAGTCACAGCTTCGATGATCAGGGGGCGCTGTTCGATGCCACCGGACGGCTGCGCAACTGGTGGACCAAGGAGGACTTCGCGCACTTCCAGGCCGCCGGCCACAACCT
>PMHN01000234.1 GCA_003156695.1 Gammaproteobacteria bacterium | reverse complement strand
CGGGGACCTGCGGCCCGACCCCTATATGATCAACTGAAACTCGCAAGCGATACCGTGCGTCCCGCCGGCGCGGC
The DNA here is from genome assembly GCA_003156695.1 of Gammaproteobacteria bacterium. GTDB lineage: Bacteria > Pseudomonadota > Gammaproteobacteria > Steroidobacterales > Steroidobacteraceae > 13-2-20CM-66-19. The sequence continues at coordinate 6,670 of PMHN01000234.1, read as the reverse complement.
TCGGCGCCGCGTGCGCGGGTTCAATCCCAATCGCGATGGGCCCAGAAAAGACTCTTTAGCAATCGCGCCGGCGCACCATTTCCGGACATGGCTACACGATAAGCGCTGCAGGCGATTCGTGACCTGAGGAATTCGCGGTGCACAAGCGCCGACTGAAACTGCACCAGGCGCGGGCTCCAGCGCAGCTTTGACTGTTCGCCACCGATCGACAGGTTAGCTGTCGTGAGGCCGGTTGCGATCGCGTACTTAAGCGCTTCCGCCACCGTGGTCGTCATTACACTGTAACGCGCCCAGGCGGGATCGAAGCCCGAGTAATAAAAGTACAGGCCGTCCCCGACGACAAAGCCGATGCGAAATGCGACGATCTCGGTTCCGATCCGCAGTTGAAACACCCTTACCGCGTCGCGCGCCGCCAGGCGGTCGCAGACATCGCAGAGAAAGTCCCGCGCCGACTGTCCCGCAAACCAGTTCGGATGCCTCGCGCCCGAAGCCATCTTGGCACGCAATTCATGCAATACAAAAAATCGCTGCAGTGACTGCACAACCTCCGTGCGCTCGCGCGCCACGGCAAATTCGAATGCGTGGCCATCGCGCCGCAGTGAGTTGTAGCAGTGGCGCAGCGATTCACGCACATTGCGCTTCAGGCCGGCGCGAAACTCATCCCAACTCGACGGCAGGTCCAGTACGTAATCGTCGCTGGTCTGGTACCACTGAGGCGTTGTCTCACAAGCCATTGCCTCGGCCATTGCTGCGCTGAGTCCGTTCCATTGGATCCAGTCCCAATCAGGGACCCTGGCCAGGCTCTCGTGTACCGCCCGCACGCTCAGGCGCTCGTAGCCGGGCTCGATTAGGGGGCTGCGTATTTCGGTCAGTCCCGGGTCAGCGCCCACGAGACCCACCGTAGCCAGCTTGAGCGGCCCGAGACGCCGCCGGGTAAGAATCAAGGGGACGATCGCCACGCATTCTGCGGCGCTGTTTCGCAGTACATGGAACAGGAGCTGGTCATGGATTTGCGGATTGCGGTTCAGAAAATACGTGCACCACGTCAGATGCCAGTCTTGCAGCGCGAAAGGGAGCGTATTGACGGTGGCTCGATAGAGACGCTCATAGTCCGGCTTGAGTGCACGAATGCCCGCAATGTCGGTTACGATGTTGGTTGTTAGTTCAACCGAATGCGAGGCACCACTTTCGCGCGCGCCGACCGGGAGAGGACCGCTTGTCTCCGCAGCAAACTTGCCTGTGCTCTCCGTTGCACTTGGTTCGGACACCAAACCTCGCTGCCAGATGCTCAGTTCGCGTTTAACTTATCACGGCCCTGCAGCGCCCACCTCAGTCTAACAAATTCAGCGGGTTGCGTTCGTCCACGCACTCCCCAGGATAAAAAAGGGCCTGCAGTGCGGCCGTCGTCTACCCGATGGTTGGTCCGGGCGCAGGTGTTGTTGCGCGACTCAGCTTTCAAGGCGCGGTGTTCTGGCTGAGTGACGGCGCGTCAGGACACATACCCGGAGTCTCTCGGCGGCGGGTCGGTTCGCATGATCCTGACCGTGGCAGATCCTGACAAAGCGTTTGCCGCAGGCGTTGGCAGCCGGCGCGTCACAGGTGTTCCCGCTCGGCGAGGCACGCACTGGGAGATTGGCCGTTTCGCTCGTGCTCCGTGCCTGATGCGCCACTTTGACAGTCTCTGGCGGTCGCGGAGGGTTTAGCAGACAATTAATGATTCACCACTGCAGGCGAACAGGCGTCGCATGCCAGCATGGAACTGAAGCGTGGCACGGCGATTCTTACCCTCATATGATTCTGGTGTGTAAGCCGCGCGCTCCGCCCTTCATCGCGGCACTAGCGTTATTGCTTGTTGCCGGTTGCGCAGTCGGTCCTGACTTCAAAAGACCTGCCGCTCCGCAGGTCAGCGACTACACAGCCGCAGCGCCCTCGACCACGGTGACCACCGCGAATGTCTCGGGTGGGGAGGCGCAGCGCTTTGCCAGGGGCAGTGACCTCGCCGGGGACTGGTGGACCTTATTTCATTCCCGGCCCCTCAACGACCTGATCCAACAGTCGCTTACAAATAATCCCGATCTTAAGGCGGCGCAGGCGGCACTGTCGGTTGCAAGTGAGAATGTCCTCGCGCAACGCGGCGCTTTCTATCCGAGTGTCTCGGCCAGCTTCTCGGCCAGCCGTCAGCGGCAAGCAGGGACGATCTCACCCACGCCCAGCTCAAACGCCTTTCTATACAATCTCTTCACGCCACAGGTCAGCGTTGCCTACGTCCCGGATGTTTTCGGCCTCAACCGCCGGACCGTGGAGTCGCTGCAGGCGCAGGAACAAGAAGTACGTTTCCAGATGATCGCGACCTACACCACGCTGACCGCCAACGTGGTAGTCACCGCGGTTCAGCTGGGCGCGGTGCAGACGCAGATCGATGCAACCCACGAGCTCATCGACATCAACTCCAACATGGTGCAGATCCTGCGCTATCAGTTCGACAAGGGTTATGTCAGCCGCCTCGATGTCGCCGCGCAGGAATCGCAGCTCGCGCAAGTGGCCGCCACGCTCCCGCCCCTTCTCAAGCAAGCCGCCCAGCTGCGCGACCTCCTGGCCGTCCTCGCGGGCCAGTTTCCCGCCCAGGCAACCCATGAAAAATTCGCGCTGTCGAGTCTGCAATTGCCCCAGGATCTGCCGGTGAGCCTGCCATCGGCACTGGTAGCGCAGCGTCCGGACGTGCTCCAGGCCGAGGCCAACATGCACGCCGCCAGCGCCAGGATTGGAGTGGCCATCGCCAACCGCCTGCCGAACATTCAACTGACCGCAGATGCCGGCAGCACGGCACTGGCCATGAGTCAGGTATTCACTTCGGGGACGGGGTTCTGGGGCCTGGGCGCCGCTGCGACTGCACCCATTTTCGAAGGCGGGACGCTGCTGCATCAGGAGCGCGCCGCGAAAGCCGCCTACGTTCAGGCCGCGGAGCAATATCGCAGCACGGTACTCACCGCGTTTCAGAATGTTGCTGACACCTTAACAGCGCTCGAGCAGGACGCAGAGGGTCTGAAGGCGGCTGCAGCCGCAACCGATGCCGCGAAGGTGACCCTGGATTTGTCCGAACGACAGCTTAAGTCCGGGTACGCCAGTTCCCTGGCGTTGTTGAGCGCTGAGCAAACCTATCAGCAGGCTCTCATCAACCTGGTGCAGGCCCAGGCCAATCGTTATGCCGACACGGCGGCCTTGTTTCAGGCCCTTGGCGGCGGCTGGTGGAACCGCGCCGACCTGGTAACTGATCAGCATGGAAAATAAGTTCCTCGCGCCGGCCATTGCGGTCCTGGCGGTGGCTGTCATGTCAGTCACGGGCTGTGCATCGAAGACTGACGGGAGCCCGCAGGCAGCGGCGCCGACGGCCAACAACGCCAGACTGACGGCGGATCAGCGCCAGCACGTCCAGCTCTACACCGTTCAGCCGTCCAGATTTCACCGCACGATTGAGACCACGGGGGTGGTTGATTTTGACAACGACCAGGCCACGAGTGTGCTGGCGCCGTTTTCCGGTCCGGTCTCGCAGCTGCTCGTCCCCTTAGGCGCACAAGTCAGGGACGGCACTCCCCTCGCGACCGTGGATTCGCCTGACTTTGCGACCGCCATCAGCACCTATCGCAAGGCACTCGCAACGGCGCAGACCGACCGCCGGCTTGCCGACCTCGATAAGGATCTTCTGGAGCACAACGGTGTTTCTCAGCGCGAAGAGGACCAGGCACAAACCGACGCGGTCAGCGCTGAGGCAGATCGCGATGCCGCGTTGCGGGCACTCGTCTCGCTGAAGGTCGCTCCACAGACGATTAAGGACATTCAGGAGGGCCGGCGCGTTTCGGACACAGCGGCGTTCATCCGCTCGCCGATCGCGGGAACCCTGGTCGAGAGGCTGATTACTCCCGGACAGCTCCTGCAGGCGGGCACCACGGCGTGCTTTACGGTCGCCAACCTTTCGCGCGTGTGGGTCCTGGCGCAGCTTTTTGGCTCGGACCTCGCCGCGGTGAGTCGCGGGGATTCCGCGCAGGTAGTGACTGGGGTTGGCACAAACAGCTTTTCCGGAAAAGTGGACAACATCGCCGCGCTCGTGGATCCGGATACGCGTTCGGTCCAGGTGCGTGTGGTGGTCGAAAATCCGGGAAACTTCCTGAAGAAGCAGATGTATGTGCGCGTGTTGATCCAGGCGCGCGAGGAAAGCACCGGGCTGCTGATCCCCGTCTCGGCGGTGTTACGGGATGACGAGAACCTGCCGTTTGTCTACGTCGCTCAGGCCGACGGTAGCTTCGCGCGGCAGCACATAACCCTCGGTTATCGCGCCGGGGACCAATACGACATTGGTGCCGGTCTGCGAGCCGGCGATCAGATTGTGGTTGCCGGGGGCATCTTTGTTCAATTCATGCAGACGCAATGAGTTCGCCCGCGTCGCCAAACGGATCTGCGCCGCGAAGCGCGTCGATCATGGACCGCATCGTGGCCTCCTCGTTGCGGCAGCCCTTGCTCGTCGGCCTCATGACGCTGGTACTGATCGGCCTGGGGTGGCACTCGCTGCGACGCCTCCCGGTAGACGCTTATCCGGACCTGTCGCCCCCGATCGTCGAAATCATCACGCAGTGGCCCGGGCACGCGGCAGAGGAAGTGGAGCGGCTGATCACGGTGCCGGTCGAACTGGCGATGAACGGCATTCCCAGGCTGGCAACGAGCCGCTCAATCTCCCTTTATGGCCTGTCAGACGTCCNNTCATCCTGACCTTTGAGGTTGGCACTAACGATTACTTCGCGCGCCAGCAGGCCATAAACCAACTCGGCGACGCCACTCTGCCGAGTAACGTGACACCTGCGCTGGCGCCGCTGTCCGCACCCTCGGGTCTGATCTATCGCTACGTGCTACAGAGCTCCGACCGATCGCCGATGGAGCTCAAGACGTTCGAAGATTGGATCATCGAACCGCAATACAAAGCCGTTCCGGGCGTCGCGGATGATTCCGGCTTCGGCGGCGGAACGATGCAGTACCAGGTGCTGCTCGATCCGATCCGGGTTGCCTCGGTCGGCCTGTCAGTCCAGCAGGTGGAGAACTCGCTCACCGCCAACAACGCCAATGCCGGCGGCGGCTTCTATTCGCAGGGTGGGCAGTTTTACTACGTGCGCGGTACTGGGCGTCTCAGAACGACAGAGGACATCGGCAATGTGGTGGTGGCGGTTAACAACGGCACGCCGGTGCTGGTCAAGGACGTGGGCCGTGTCGTCATCGGCATCGCCCCGCGCCTGGGCGAGTTCGGCTACGAAAAACAGGACGACGCCGTGGAGGGCGTCATCCTGCTGAGAACGGGTGAAAAGACCCAGGACGTGCTGAAGCGGGTCGAGGCCAAGACCCGGGAACTCAACGACGCAATCCTGCCCAAGGACGTCAAGGTTGTTCCCTTCTACGACCGCACTGACCTGGTTGCGCTGACGACGGAGGTGGTGGAGCGCAACCTGTTGCGAGGCATGTTGCTGGTCGTCGTAATCCTCATATTTTTCCTCTACGATTTCCGTGCCGGCCTGATTGTCGCCAGCACGATCCCGCTGGCGTTGCTGTTCGCATTCGTTTGTCTTGATCTGCAAAACGCCTCCGCCAATCTGCTCTCCATAGGAGCGGTGGATTTTGGAATCCTGGTGGATGGCGCGGTGGTCATGGTGGAAAACATCGTCCGTCATCTAGGCCGGCACAATGAGACGAAAACACCGGCAGAACAAATCAGCGAGGCCTCGCACGAAGTGCAGCGTCNNTTCTTCCGCCAGGTCGCGGCGCGCCGCGGCACTCCCGTGAACATCGTGGACACCATCAAGAGCGCGGCCGCGGAAGTGGATCGCCCGCTTTTCTATGCGGTCGCCGTGATCGTCGTCGGGTTCCTGCCGATCTATGTCTTATCCGGAGCCTCCGGGACGCTGTTCAAGCCGATGGCGGACACGATGATCTTCGCCCTGGTCGGTTCACTGATCGTCACCCTGACGCTGCTACCGGTGTTGTGTGCGTGGTTCATGCGCCGCGGCGTGCAGGAGCGACGCAATGCCGCCTTCGAATACATCAAATCGGTCTACACCCGCGGGCTTGATTTCTGTCTCGAGCACTTGTGGGGTACGACGTTCGCCTCGGTGCTGCTGCTGGCAGCTTCGCTGTTGCTCATCCCGCGCATCGGCGCCGAGTTCATGCCGCAATTGGATGAAGGCGCGCTGTGGGTGCGCGCAACGATGCCCTACACGATTTCATTCGACGAGGCGGCGGAGATTGCTCCCAAAGTGCGCGATGTACTGCACTCCTTTCCCGAAGTCACTACGGTCGCCTCTGAGCTGGGGCGGCCTGACGACGGCACCGATTCCACCGGCTTCTTCAACGTCGAGTTTTACGTCGGCCTTACCCCCTACGCGCAATGGAACGGCGCCACCTATCGCAGCAAAGCCGGCCTGATCGCGGCGATCAACCGCAACCCGATGAAACGCGCGCTGCGTGTCGATAAGATCCGTNNCGGGCTTGAAAAGCGCGCTGGCGGTCAAGGTCTTCGGAGCTGACCTCAACACGCTGCAGCAAAAGGGCAAGGCGATCAAGCAGATCCTGGAGCGAGTGCGCGGAATCACCGATGTAACCCTGGTGCAGGAGCTCGGGCAGCCAAGTCTGACCA
>PMHN01000347.1 GCA_003156695.1 Gammaproteobacteria bacterium | reverse complement strand
GCGTGGCCACCGGGTGGCCGTCCTTGAACAGAATCAGCGTCGGAATGCCCCGGACGTGGTAACGGACGCCTCGCTGAATTACTTCAGGATTGCGGCTGGTAGCGGAATTCGCAGTGTCTGCTGACTGCTACCCGGCGTTACGAGGCGAGTCGCTGGATGACCGGACACTTGGCGTCCTGTGTGTTCGCGTCGCAGTCGGCAATCAAGCCGGCAAGTTCCTTGCGCAAATCACGAAGCTCGCGGATGCGGGCATCGACGAGACGCAGCTTGGTCGCGGCGAGCTCCCGCGTGGCGTGACACGAACGCCGTGCCTGTAGCTTCAGCAAACTCTCGACCTCAACAAGCGTAAATCCCATTGCCTGAGCGCGCTTGATAAAGCGCAGCCGGTCGGCATCCGCCTCGGTGTAGCGCCGGATTCCGCCAAAGGGCCGCGCGGGCTGTGGCACGAGCCGAAGCCGCTGGTAGTAGCGGATGGTCTCGATGTGAACGCCTGCCGCCGCAGCAAGGCGGGCGATCGTGTAGGGGCGGGACATGGCTTGACTCCGTACCATACTACGGAGCCTATCCTAGCACCGCGCGCTGAAGGTCCTCAGACCGGCGGCGCATCGTAGGAGGCCGGCGATGAGTGGTAAGACACGCGTAATCGGAACTGCGGGCGGCGCCCTGGGACTGGGGGCGTTCGCGGCGGCGGTCGGGGCGTGCTGCGGGCTACCGTGGGCAGTGGCTCTCCTCGGTGTGAGCGGCGCGGTGGCCCTCGCACGTCTCTCGTTCCTATTGCCGTACGCGTTGCTTGGAGCGGGAGGACTGCTGGCGGTTGCGTTTTGGTGGGTCTATCGCTCCCCCGCAGTCTGCGCCGATGGAACCTGCGATACCGCAGGCCGGCGTCCTTTGCGCTGGATCGTGTGGGTGGCCGCGCTCTTCGTGATTGGACTCGGCGCGGTAGCGTTGACGGTCGGCTAAGGAGGCGCCAATGCAAGTCCTGAGTGCGGCCATCGTGGCCATCAGTCTTCTGGCGGCAGCGAGTTGCGCCCGCGGCGATGGCTCTCCCTCTCCCGCCAATGCATCTGCCACGCCGTACACGGTGTTGGATGATCAGGGCAGTCAGCTGCGCACGGACTTCAATCGAAACGTGGGCTCGATACGGTTGCTGTTTGTCGTCGATCCCATCTGCCCGACCTGCCTGCGTGGGCTGGCCGACATGAATCGCGATCTTCTCGCGGGTACCGCGGACCCGCGGATACACACCTTCGTGGTTCACGAGCCGGTGCTGGGCCTGGCGCGAGTTGCTCCGTGGTTGCGGCCCGCGGGAGGAGAGGATGTCGCGAAGGCCGAACAGCTGCTCCACAACCCGAACGTTCAGCATTACTGGAACCCTTCCGGTGCGTTCGGGCGGCTGCTTTCTCACGCCGTTGGGCTCAAGAACAGTGAGGGTCCGGTGTACGCCTGGGACGTTTGGTTGCTCTACGGACCCGAGGTAAAATGGGAGGGCACAGACCCGCCGCGTCCTCGCCTGCTCATGCATCAGCTGGGCACCCTTGGTAGCAGCACAGAGTTCCCACACCTCGATAGTCGTGCCTTTGCGCAGCAAGTGCGGGCGTCGCTTGCGCAGCTGCCGCCGCTTGCAACGCCGGCGCCGGCCGCCTCGCCGCAATGATCACGACGTCTGTGCTTACCTGCCCAAACTGCGGACACGTCTCGCCCGAGACCATGCCGACCGATGCGTGCATCTACTTCTACGACTGCGCGGGGTGTGGTGCGGTGCTGCGCCCTAAGGCCGGGGACTGCTGTGTGTTCTGCTCTTACGGCTCTGTCCCGTGTCCTCCGGTGCAGGCGGCCTCGTCGTGCCGCAGCACGCGAGCGTAGCGCGAAGCCCCGCTTCGACAGTCAGACAGTTAATCTGCTGAGCGGGGAACAATCGTTCGTGTCTGGGGGTCGCTGAGCGTCATCGTCGTCGACGAAGCCGCGTATTCGTCGTGACGGCGTGGCCACCCGGGATAACCTGCCACGTTGCGGCCCTCCGGTGTGAGGTCCAGGTAATGATGCGTGCCCAGCAGCATGTCGAGCCCGCGGGCATACGTGGAGTATGTGAGTAAGACGTTGCCGCCTTCATCCTTCAGGAAAACGCTCACACCTGGCAGCTCCTCGATTATGTATCGACCGTCGGTCGTGATCGTTCCGAAGTTGTAATCGACCCGGCGCTGGTCGATCTGCTCCTTCGTGAACGAGACTTGGAAGTCGTAGTTGAAATCGCTACCGAAGGATGACACCCATTCGAAGCGCCAGCCCATGCGCGACTTGTACGTGAGGATCCTGGCGAGCGGCGCGCGGGAAACGGCTACGATTGTCACGTTGTGGTGGGAAAGGTGCTGAGCCGGTCCGTCGATGTGCTCGGCCTGAAAGGAGCAACTGGGACAGGCGGCATTCCATTCGGGCCCGTACATCAGATGATGGACGACGAGCTGGCCGCGGCCGTTGAAGAGGTCCGCGAGCGCCTTGCGGCCCTGCTCGGTTTCGAACGTATAGCTCTTCTCGATCTTCAGCCAGGGGAGCCCTCGTCGCTCGGCGGCGAGCCTGTCCCCCTCGCGCATGTGCGCCTTTTCCTTCGCGAGGAACGCCTTGCCTGCGGTGAGCCATTCTTCTCGCGAAACGATCTTGTTCGGCTTCATGGGCGCCTTCCTCACATTATTCATGCGGAGGCGCCTCCGGCGAAATGCGCTTCCAGCTTGTCGAGCGAACCGGTCCAGCCTGCTTGGTGACCGCTGCGGGTCTGCTCGTCGTGCAGACGCGAATGGGTCAAGGTCAGTTCGGTGCCCTCTGGAACGGCCCTGAGCTTAATCTCAATTCGCGACTCGCCCGGGTCCTCCAGGCCGCCTTTCCAACGCCAGCTCAAGACGACTCGCTCCGGTCGCATGATTTCAAGAAATTCGCCACTGCTTTCGTGCTCGGTGCCGTCGAGCATGCGGAAACGCACTCGATAGCGGCCACCGATGCGCGGATCGGATTCCGACAAAAGCACGGGCCCCCCGTCCGGCCCCCACCACTGCGCGATGCCTTCGGCCGTGCTGACCGCGTCAAAGACGACCTGCGGCCGTGCCTTGATGCGACGCACGAGCGTGAGGCTGGTCATCGCCCCCTTCTCCGCGCGTCGGTATCCTTGCTCTCGGCGTAGGCTGCGAGCCGGTCGAGGGTACCCGACCAGAAGTGCTCGTAACGGCGCAGCCACTCCATCGCCTCACGCATAGGCTGGGGGCGCAGCCGCACTGTCACCGTGCGGCCGGATTTCGAACGGGTGACGAGACCCGCATGATCGAGCACGTCGAGATGCTTCATCACGGCTGGCAGCTTGATCGCAAATGGTTCCGCGAGTTCGCTGATGGACGCGCTGTCCTTGCGTTCGAGCTGTGCGAGGATCGCGCGCCGCGTCGGATCAACGAGCGCCGCGAATGTACGATCCAATCGTTCCTGATAGTTCACCATCTCGGAAAGTATTGGCCCGTACGATCAGACTGTCAACCACTCATCGAACACCTGTCCGCGCAACTGCGCCGGCCAGGGATGCCCAGTGCCCCCGTGTTACTTGTGCTGGGCCGGCCGAGAATTTCCCTTGCGCGCTTGCTCCCGGGAATACGTGTCTTTAACAGTTTTGTAGCAACTGCAGGCAGCTGCTACGAGACCTGCCTGGTCGAGGATCCTGATGGTGCCGCGCCGGTAGGAGATGACCTTGCGGTCCCGCAGGGCGCACATTGCCACACTGACGCCCACCCGCCTCACGCCCAGCATCAGCGCAAGAAATTCCTGCGTAATGCGAAACTCGCTGGAGTTGACGCGGTCGTGGGTCATCAACAACCAACGGGCCATGCGCTGTGTCACCACGTGGAAGCGGTTGCACGCCGCGGTCTGCGCGATCTGGATCATGAGCAAGTGGGTAAAGAGGAACACCTGTCTCTGCAGCGCAGCGCTGGTGCTGAAATGGCGGCGAAAGTCTGCTGTCCTCATCCGCATCGCCGTGCCTTCGCCTTGCACCACCGCCCGAAAAGGCGAGACAGCGACCCCCAGCGCCATAGGGATGCCGATCATGCCCTCAGAACCGATCAGTCCGACCTCCGCAGCCTTGTCGTCATCCACGGTAGTCAGCATTGAGACGAAGCAGTCGTTGGGAAAGTACACCTCTCGAATCTGAGACTGGGATTCATAGAGGGTCTCCCCGAAGGCCAGCTTGACCGGTTCCAGGAGGGGAAGCAGTCTCCGGTATTCCTTGCGGGACAACGCAGCAAGCAGGTGGTTTGGATCCGAAACTTGTCTTGCGCCAACCAATTGAGCCCCCCAGCATGCCCGTGCGTGCAACTCCTTCGGGGAGCCATTCTTCAAGCTTCGGTCGGTCGCGGACGCGGTCCGGTCGAAAGCTATTTACCGTAATCTGTAAGTATAATTTAATGTAGTAAAAACAATCAATTATGTTCGACTCCGAACAAAAGTGTTCCCTAGCGAACACAGTTGCGCCCTCGGAATTTCAGCTATGCTATGGGCACTGAATACAGCGTGGTTGACCAGCGCGAGGCTCTCCATGCCCGGCTCCCACGATCCGCAGCAAAACCATCTGCTGGAGGCGTTGTCCCCGGCGGAACGCGAACGAATCTACCCGCACCTGCAGCTCGTCCCGCTGCCGCTCGGCAAGGTCTTGTACGAGTCCGGCGATGTCCTGCGCCACGTGTATTTTCCGACAGACTCCATCGTATCCCTGCTGTACGTCCTGACAGACGGCGCGTCGGCGGAAATTTCGGTGGTTGGCAACGAAGGCCTCATCGGCATCGCGCTTTTCATGGGCGGTGAAACCACCCCGAGTCGCGCGATCGTGCAGAGCGCCGGTCACGCTTACCGGCTGATCGGACAGCACCTTAAGGAAGAGTTCCATCGAAATGGTCCGATGCAACTTCTGCTGCTGCGCTACACACAGGCGCTGCTCACGCAGATGGCACAGACCGCAGTCTGCAATCGCCATCACTCGGTTGACCAGCAACTATGCCGCTGGCTGCTTCTGTCTCTGGATCGCCTGTCAGCCAACCAATTGACCATGACGCAGGAACTGATCGCCAACATGCTTGGCGTCCGCCGTGAAGGTGTCACCGAAGCCGCTGGCAAGTTGCAGAAGCTTGGCGTGATCGAATACAGCCGCGGTCAGATCACGGTGCTGGACCGGCCACAACTGGAACAGCTGTGTTGCGAGTGTTACGCGGTGGTCAGGAAAGAAAGCGATCGCCTGCTGCGGCATCAGACGCTTCAGTGAGTGGTGGAAGAGACCAGCGCTGAGGATCTGCTGCGCAGGGAGACGATTGCTTCGCGCACTGGATCGCCGCCTGGGCTCTCGCCGAGCTCCCCGGGATCGGGAAAGACCTCGACGTCGAAGCGCCCGCTCACCTGGTCGAAGATGACCATACCAGTGGTGCCCTTGCCTGCAGTGACGAGCGGGGCGCGCGTGGCGTAGCCGAACAGGTGCACGGACCTCTCCTGCGCAGCGAACCTGACCCTCGCGATGAGCCGCTCGGGCTCGTCGCCGAGTGTGGCGATGCGCTTGCGACCATCCGGGACGAACTTGTTGCGATCACCAATGAGGGCGATACCGGAACGCGCCACCGGAACGACCACGAAGTAAGCCGTCGCGCCCGGTGCGAGACGGAAGGTAAACGGGAGCCCGGCAGCGAGGCGCCGCGCACTGCCGGTGCGCGTGTCGTAGACGTAGGCGTCGCGTGACACGCCCACCTGCGCCAGCGTGAAGGATGCCCACACACGTTGTGCCGTGCGGGGGTAGCTGAAGACGTAGCTCGTTCGCAGCTCACCATGATCTGTGTGGGCGCAGGCGATCATCGGCTCGTCCGATTGTGCTGCATCCGTAATGTACATCGCATCGATCGGAACGAGAGGTGTATCGGGCTTGATGATCACACCATCCGCACGCACGGCGCGCAGCAGGCTCGCTCGGTCCTCCGCCCCGATTGGGTCGCCGATCCCGACCGGGCCTGCCGACAGCGTAGCAAGCAGGAGATTGTCCGTCTCTGCGCTCATGAACACGTCGCTCCACGGCCAGATGCCGAGCGCACTCGCGAGGCGCGAGGTGTAGAGGAACGCGTCCCATTTTGAACGCTCGAACCGATCTCCGGAGACCCGGGCACTGGTGAGATTCTCATAGCGGGTGCCCTGCAGAAACTGCCGCGGCAAGGCCATGGAATATTGCAGGGAGATACCGCGTTGCTCAGCCGCGCGCGCCATCCCATCGGTGAACGCTTCCCCTGTCCCGGGCGTCGTGCCGAGCGCCGGCGAATGCTCGTAGATCACGTTCATCCAGTCCTGCTCGTATGTCACGACATGCGCGCTCGCGATGTACCCCATGATCTCCTGCCACCACGCGGGGTCGATCGCCGCGAGACCGGTGATGTGGTAGCGCTGATGATAGGGACTCGCAGGATCGATCCAGCGGTTGTGCACGATGAGCGGCAGGCCGATGCGGCTTTGAAACGCCGCCAGGCCATCGGGGAAGACCGCGGGATGTGCTTCGTATTTGAAGAGGCCGCCGTAGCGGTTCCATTCCCCGAGCGGCAGATCAGGAGTCTTCGGTGTGCCCGCCTGCCCGCTCGGATCGGTCAGCGTCTTGTAGTACCACCAGCTGTCGAGCTGCAGGTAGCGGATGGGAATGCCCTCGGCGCGGTAGCGCTCGACGAGCCCCTGCAGCGTGCCGGCGTAACCGCGCTGACGATCGTAATTGTAGTAGTAGCTCGCGCCGTTATCCGTCCAGTAGCCCAGATAACGCAGCCCGGCGTCTGCATCATTCGCCGGACGGCGCGCGCCTTCGAGTGCGAGAAGCCCGCGCCCCCAGATTTCCCAGGCCGTGTTGATTTGCGCGCCGAAGGCGATGAGCGTCTGGTGCTTGAACCCCGCCGGCAGGCTCGCGATCCCTGCATTGAGGCCGCTGGAGATCTCGGCCTTCCCGTCGCCCTGCATGCTCGTGAGCATGAAATTCGCCGCCGGCGAGATCACTGCGGCGTGAGCTCGTGCGTCGAAGAGTAACCAGGGCGTGGCATTCTCCTCGAGCGTGAAGCTCGGCGGAGCGAACGCTCGGTTCTGGTAGCTGAAGCCACGCAGATCTCGCGGGAACTCGGTGAAACGCGGAAAGCGGAAAGCCGAGGGATCGGAGATCGCTGTTTCGGACGTTTCGCTGAAGAGCACGATTGGTTGGTCAGCGTACGTGCGTATGCGCCCCTCGCGTGCAAGCGGCCGCTGCCAGCGAAACCGAAGCTCGCGGTACAACCCGAGGCGATCCCGGCCCTCGTGCACGCTCAGCTCCGACACCGGCGCCGCGAGCGTACCGGCAAACGCCCAACCGAACTCGCGGCTGCGCACTTGGTAGCGACCCGATGCGGCGTCTAGCGTCGCTCGCAGGCCGTGCGCACCTTCGACAGCGAGACTCTCACCGCGGCAGGGCGAGGCCAGCAGCACCCACGTCAACCAGAGCGTTTGATACCCGACGCGTGCGCGCATGGACATGCCAGCGACCTTTGCGCGTGGAACATTGCGGGAGCTCGGACGATGCCCCGCCAGATCCGATAGCACTCGCACGCCAATGGCGACGGCGCTTAGCATGTACCGATCATGCCATACTCGCGGCGCCAGACCCGCTCACGCCGCGCGGATCGCATTTTTGCGGACCACAGGTGAGTGACATCGTGCCTGAAACAGACAAAGTTCTGGATTTGATCGCGGTCGGACGATCGAGCGTCGATCTGTACGGCGAGCAGATCGGCGGAAGGCTGGAAGATATGGGCTCGTTCGCGAAATACGTCGGCGGGAGCCCGACGAATACGGCTGTGGCCGCCGCCCGACTCGGCCTGAATACAGGTCTGTTGACGCGCGTCGGTGCTGATCACATGGGACGCTTCATCCGTGAGCAACTCGTGCGCGAGGGCGTCGACGTTCGCGGAGTTCTTGCCGATTCTGAGCGGCTGACTGCCCTGGTCATTCTGGGAATCCGCGATCGTGAGACCTTTCCGCTCATTTTCTACCGGGAAAACTGTGCCGACATGGCGCTATGCGAGCCGGATCTCGACGACAAGTGGCTGGCATCGACCCGTGCTGTGCTCATAAACGGCACTCACTTGTCCACGCCCGGCGTTTTTGCGGCAAGTGTGGGCGCGGCGCGGCGCGTGAAGGCTTTAAATCCGCACTGCGTATCTTTGAAATTCAGCCCCAGAATAATCCGGTTCAATGCGTTGAAGATTCTCCCAAACAGTTGCCGGTGCAGCGACTGCCGGTGGGTCTGCAAGTCNNTGGGGGCTAGCCGCCAGAGACCTCGGCGAAAACCGCTTCGTGGCGCACGCAGCGGTCACACAACGTCTGCAGAATGTGTTGCCGCTTTGCGATCTGGTCGTAGGTACGGAAGAGGAAATCCGCATTCTGGGCGGCGTTGAGGACACCCTTGCCGCCCTGAAGAACATACGTGCCCAGACTTCCGCAACCATTGTCTGCAAGCGAGGCGCGCAGGGCTGCGTGGTGTTTCCAGGCCGCGTGCCCGATAACATCGAACAAGGTGTCGTCGCACCCGGCTTTCAGGTCGAGGTGTACAACGTTCTCGGCGCGGGCGATGCCTTCATGGGGGGCTTCTTGCGAGGCTGGCTGCGAGACCAGCCGATCCAGCAGTGCTGTCGTCTCGGCAACGCGTGCGGGGCAATCGTGGTCTCGCGGCATGGTTGCGCGCCCGCAATGCCGACGTGGCCGGAACTGGAGCTTTTTCTCGCGACGGGCGCCCGCAAATTTCGCTTGCGCGAGGATGCGGAGCTAGAGCATCTGCATTGGGCAACGACGCGCTCACGCGTTTGCCAGGACTTGACCGTTCTTGCAATCGATCATCGCAGCCAGTTCGAGGATCTCGCCACAGAGACAGGCGTCGACCGGGAGCGTATCTCCAGGTTCAAGATGCTGGGACTGCGCGCCGTCAACGTAGTAGCGCAAGGCGACGCTCGATTCGGCGTGCTGCTCGACGGGCGTTATGGATTCGAGGCGCTGGCCCGGGCAGCCGATGGCCGCTATTGGGTGGGCCGCCCGATCGAACTTCCGGGTTCGCGTCCGCTGGAATTCGAGAGCTCGGCGGACGTTGCCACCGAACTGACGACCTGGCCTCTGAATCAGGTCGTGAAGTGTCTGGTCTTATACCATCCCGATGATGAGGCCAATTTGCGCGCTAGACAGGAACGGCAGTTGTTGCGCCTCTTCGATGCCTGCCGCAAGACCCGGCATGAGTTGCTGGTTGAAATCATCGTTCCCCGCGGCATGGCAGTCGATGCGCGCACCGTCGCGCGTGCGATCTCGCGGATCTACGAGATCGGGGTGCGCCCGGACTGGTGGAAACTCGAGCCGAGTGCAAGTTCGGCGACCTGGGAGAACATCGAGGGGGCAATCACTCTGGGCGATCCGCTCTGCCGAGGGGTGGTGTTGCTGGGTATGTCGGCGCCGGAGGACGAACTGGTCGGCTCGTTCGTCGCCGCGGCCCCGTTCAAAATCGTGAAGGGGTTTGCCGTCGGGCGCACCATCTTCGATGCAGTCGCGCGTCGGTGGTTTTGTGGCGAGATGACCGATGACGCAGCCGTGAACGGTATGGCCGAGAAACTGACCGCGCTCGTCAGCGCGTGGCGACGCGCACGCTCGGCGGCGGCGGCGTGAGCACGGTCAGACAGACGGCGGCCCAGGCTGCCGTTCGCTATCTGGCGAACCAGTACGTGGCGCGTCCGGCCGGCGAGATCCGCTATTTCGCGGGAGTGTGGGCGATCTTCGGCCACGGCAACGTTGCGGGACTCGGCGAAGCCCTGCACGCCGCGCGGGACGTGCTTCCCACCTATCGCGCGCACAGTGAACAGGGCATGGCCCATGCCGCTATCGCCTACGCGAAGCAGCTGCGGCGTCAACGCGCCATGATTTGCACCAGTTCCATCGGCCCCGGCGCAACCAACATGGTCACTGCGGCAGCCCTGGCTCACGTGAACCGCCTGCCGGTGCTGTTCCTGCCGGGCGATGTTTTTGCCGGCCGCGTGCCCGATCCGGTACTGCAGCAGATAGAGGATTTTACGGATGGCACGGTCTCTGCCAACGACTGCTTCCGGCCGGTGTCCCGCTATTTCGATCGAATCACGCGGCCCGAGCAGATCCTCGAGGCGCTGCCCCGGGCTATGGCGACACTGCTCAACCCCGCCTCCTGTGGGCCGGTCACCCTGGCTTTTTGTCAGGACGTACAGGCGGAGGCTTTCGATTTCCCGCAAGCGTTTTTCCACAGGCATGTATGGACAGTTCGAGCACCGCCCCCTGACCCCCGGGAGGAGGACGAACTGGTCCGACTGTTGCAGGCCGCGCAGTCGCCCTTACTGGTCTGCGGGGGCGGTGTCCTCTACAGTGGAGCCGACGCGGCGCTCGCCGCATTCGCCGAGGCCACCGACATTCCGGTCGCTGAAACTCAAGCAGGCAAGGGCGCGCTCAAGTGGGACCACCCCTGCAATCTCGGCAGCATCGGCGTGACAGGATCGAGTGCGGCCAACGCCGCCGCCGCCGCGTCCGATCTGGTGGTGGGCCTCGGTACTCGGCTCCAGGATTTCACCACCGGATCGCGCGCTTTGTTTCGCGCTCCGGGTCGGCGGCTCGTGCAAGTCAACGTCGCGGCTTACGATGCTGCAAAACACGGCGCAATCCCAGTGGTTGGGGATGCCGGTGCGGTACTGCGGCGACTGCACGAGCGCCTCAGCGGCTGGCGGGCGCCGCTCGGCACTCGAACGATGGCCGCGGCCGTCGCAGAGTGGAACGCTGCCTGGGAGAAAGCCACCGCTCCTCCTGAACAATCCCTGCCGTCAGACGCGCAGGTCATCGGAGCCGTGTGGCGAATGGCAAGTGAGGATTCCGTAGTGGTTTGCGCCGCCGGCGGTCTGCCCGGCGAGTTGCACAAGCTATGGCGCTGCCGGCATGCCGGTGACTACCATGTCGAATACGGCTACTCCTGCATGGGTTACGAGATTGCGGGCGGACTGGGAGTGAAGTTGGCGGAGCCGCACCGCGACGTCCATGTGCTGGTGGGCGACGGCAGTTACCTGATGTTGAATTCGGAACTCGCGACTTCCGTGATGTTGGCGCAGAAGCTGATCGTGACGGTACTCGACAATCGCGGTTTCGCCTGCATCAACCGTCTGCAGAAGGCGGCCGGTGGCGCGGCCTTCAATACGATGTGGGCGGACTCGCGCCGCGAAACCCTCCCCGAGATCGATTTCGCCGCTCATGCTGCGAGTCTCGGAGCGATCGCGGAACATGTCTCTACCATCGCGGAACTCGAGCAGGCGCTGGGCCGAGCGAAGATCTCCGCTCGGACCCACGTCATCGTCATTCAAACCGATCCGCTGGCAGTGACCGAGGCGGGTGGGGCATGGTGGGACGTCGCAATACCTGAGGTCTCTCTGCGTCCCGAGGTGGCGGCCGCAAGAGCGATGTACATCGATCGGCTCAAGAAACGCACTTAAGCGAGAGTCAGCGTGAGTATCCGCTTCGGCGTCAGCCCCATCGCGTGGATTAACGACGACATGCCCGAACTCGGCGCCGACACTTCGCTCGAGCACGTACTCGCCGAGGCCCGCGATATCGGCTTTGCCGGCATCGAACTCGGCGGAAGATTTCCCCGCGACGCAGCGACACTGGCCACCCTCCTCGCCCGCTTCCAACTGGTCCTGGTCGGAGGGTGGTACAGCGCCAGCCTGCTGATCCGTTCAGCGCGCGAAGAGATCGCGGCCCTGCAGGCACACCTTGGCCTTCTGAAGGCTCTGGGTTGCACGGTGTTCATCATCGCCGAGACCAGCAATGCGATACACGGCAATCGGAACCGCGCGCTGTCGGCTTCCCCGCGGCTTGATCGCGCAGGCTGGGCGCGCTTCGGTGAGAAACTGACGGAGGTTGCCGATCACGTAGCCGCGGCGGGGATGCGCCTCGCGTATCACCATCATCTGGGCACGGTTGTCGAGTCGGGCGAGGATCTCGAACGGTTTCTCGAATCCACCGGACCATCGGTGGGGATGACTGTCGATACCGGGCATGCCGCACTGGGTGGGGTGGATGCCGTTTCGCTGATCCGAACCCATCCGCAACGCGTGGCGCATGTGCACTGCAAGGACATTCGCGGCGAAATCTTTCGCAAGATCAAGGCAGAGGGAGGAAGCTTCCTGAGCGGCGTACTGGACGGCATGTTCACCGTGCCCGGCGACGGCGACATCGACTTCAGGAAGGTGCTGCAGGTGCTCGCCGAGATCGGCTATTGCGGATGGATCATCGTCGAGGCGGAGCAAGATCCGACCATCGCCGACCCGCGACGCTACGGGGAACTCGGACTGGCAACTTTGCGGCGCGAGGCGGCGGCGGCGGGATTGAGGACGGCGGAGTAGCGATGCCCAATCTTATTCGACATTCCCATGCACCCGATACCGATGGGTGTGTTCTGGAAATCACACCGAAGGACGCGGGCTGGCAGCATGTGGGATTTCGGGTGAATCGCCTTGCCGCCGGGCAAGCCGCAAGCGGCGGAGAAACCGGCCGCGAAACCTGTGTCGTCGTGCTGGCGGGCACTGCCGACATCGCTGTCGAGGGCCGTCGCTTCGAGCGGATCGGCGGTCGCTCNNGCTCGAGCGTGTTTGATGACGCGTCGCCCGGTGCAGTGTATGTGCCGGCCGGCATGCGGTTCACGGCGACTGCCCGCAACGAGGTCGAACTGGCGGTGTGCTCCGCGCCGGGGGAGCCGGGCCGCACGCCGCGCGCAATCGACGCGGGCAACATGCCCAAGGTAGTGCGGGGCAAGGGCACCAATACCCGTTATGTTCGCAACATTCTTCCTGAAGACCAAAGTGCGGACAGTCTTATCGTGGTCGAGGTCATTACCCCGGGCGGTCACTGGTCGAGCTATCCGCCGCACAAGCACGACACGGCGACCCTGGGAGGGGAAACCGCCCTCGAGGAAACCTACTACCATCGAATCAATCCTTCCCAGGGCTTCGCNNGCGTGTACACGGATGATCGTAGTCTCGATGAGACGATGTGCGTGCACGACGGCGACCTCGTGTTAGTGCCCCGCGGATACCATCCCGTGGGTGCCGCACACGGCTATGATCTCTACTATCTGAATGTGATGGCCGGACCGCGTCGCGCCTGGGTCTTCCGCAATGATCCCGAGCACGAGTGGATGCTGCGCGAGCCCAGGCCGCAAGGCTGATCTCAAGCCACGGCCCAAGAGAATCAACATGATGGAAGTCGCAGTCTTTGGCGCAGGTCGGATCGGCACAATCCACGCGGGGAACCTGGTCCGGCAACCAGGCGTACGACTCAAATACGTGAGCGATGTGAATGCGCAGGCTGCGCAGGAACTGGCGGCGCGGCACGGCGCGCAAGTGGCCGCCATCGATACTGCGCTGGCCGACCCGGCCATAGGCGCCGTGTTGATCGCGTCCAGCACCGACACCCATGCCGATTTGCTTTTGCGTGCGGTTGCGGCCGGCAAAGCCATATTTTGCGAGAAACCGGTCGATCTCGATCTGTCGCGCGCCAGGGCGTGCGCAACGGCGGTAGCCCGGGCTCGAGTGACCTGTATGGTCGGCTTTCAGCGCCGTTTTGATCCAACCTTTGAGGCGTTGAAGACACGTCTGGCGGCGGGTGAAATTGGCGATCCGGAGATGCTCGTGGTGACCAGCCGCGACCCCGGCGCGCCGCCGGTTTCCTACCTGAAAAGTTCGGGCGGCATTTTCAAGGACATGCTGATTCACGACTTCGATATTTTTCGCTGGATACTCGATGATGAAGCCCACAGTATTTCAGCGACCGGCAGCTGCTTGAGCGACCCGGCGATTGCGGAAGCCGGCGACATCGATTCGGCGGCGGTGACCATACGCACCCGTCGCGGCCGTTTATGCCAGATCAACACCAGCCGCCGCGCCGCCTATGGCTACGATCAGCGCTTTGAAGTGCTGGGCAGCAAAGGCATGCTGCAGGCGGCCAATCACAAGCCGACCGAAGTGGTGTCATCGACGGCGCATGGCGTCAGCCAGGACAAGCCCGAGCATTTCTTCCTGGAACGCTATCGCGCCGCATACGCACGCGAGATCACGCATTTCTTTGATGCGCTGCTCAACGGTGTCGGGCTGCGTACGACCATCGATGACGGCGTCAAGGCATTGGAGTTGGCCGAGGCGGCGACCTCCTCATGGCGTGAAAATCGCACCATAAACTTGTCCAAATGAACGCCGTGGGCGGAGGCGACACGCATTGGCATCGCTTTGCGTGAATCCTTGCAGTCGCAGTTGCCGGTGGCGCTCTAACGGTACTTGAGTCAAAAGCGGCGGGCGACGCCGTGACGCTGAGGGGTGTATTGAATGAGCTTTTCTCGCGAAGCGAAGAAAATTGTTGGGGATAGTCACTTCTGGGTGCCCTTCTCCGTGCTCCTGATTGGCATAGCTCTCTTGGTTGCATTGAGTTAGCCGAATTTTGACGCCGCCCCGCAGGGCGGTGTTGCGTTTGTGGAGATCGCATGTCGGTTGAGGTCATGAGGATGCAAAAGAAGGGGCTATCGCTGCATGCACTTGGGGTGATCTGCGGACTGACGGCCGGGGTTTGGCTGGGTGCGGCCGAGGCTCCGACCAAGCTGGTGACGGCGGGGTACTCTCCTTTTGCCATTTCGCTTTGCATGGTCGCAGGGGTATTTACGGCGCGGTGGACCTTTCCTGCGCTGCTCAAGGGAACGAGTTACGTCTTTACCGACTTGCTCGAGCGCAAGCACCTGATCGTCTGGGCGCTGCTGGCGGGAGCGCTATGGGCCGTGGCGAACACGCTGACCGTCTTCGCAATCCGCGAGGTGGGGCTGGCGGTGGCGTTTCCCTTGTGGAACATGAATTCGCTCATCGGCCTGTTGTGGGGCCGGGTGCTGTTCGGTGAGTTGAAGGGAGCGAGCGCGAAGAACATCGGCAAGGTAGTGGTGGGTGCGGTGTGCATCGTCATTGCGGCCGTGATGCTCGGCTTCAGTACGCTCAATGGCGGAGTGGCGTTGGGACACAAAGCCTTGAGCGGAATCATTGCCGCAATCGGCGCGAGCCTGATGTGGGGGACGATGTATGTTCCGTACCGGAAGGCTTATCTGAGCGGGATGAATCCGCTGTCGTTCGTCACGGTGTTTACCGTAGGAGAGCTGGGCACGGTGCTGGCCCTGACGCTGGCGCTCGATGGCGGATGGAACTCGTCGGCGTTCCAGTTACTGCATGTTCGCGGCGCGGTGTTCTGGCTGTTCCTGGGCGGGTTCATGTGGGTGATCGGCGACCTGTTTCAGCAGTTCGCAACGAAGTACCTGGGGATTGGGCGCGGGATTCCGCTCTCCAACACCAATCAGCTNNGGCGAGGGATTCCGCTCTCCAACACAAATCAGTTGTGGGGGCTGGCGTGGGGCGCGCTGGTCTTTGGTGAGCTGGCGACGGCGGACCATGCGCACGAGCTGCTGGTCGTGGCCGGGTCGATTGTGATGATCCTGGGGGCGCTGGCGATCAGTACGGCGGTGGCTTCGGCACGGGAGATGTCGTTGACGAACGAAGCTGTGCTGCGGGAGTGCAGCCGTTACGGGTTGGATCATGACCGGACGATCGCCTCGATGAAGGGGGAGGATTTCTCGGACCGCGGCGAGCGGCGTCACTGGTGGGACTATGCGATTGTTGCCTCCGCAACGGGCGTCTTTGTGTGGCTGGGTGTGCGGGCGGTGGTGCCGCCACTCGGGATGGATATGCGCTGGATTGCGGTTCTGAGTGCTGTCCTGCTGCTGAGCCTGATTGCGGGCACCTGGAGCTTGTGGGAGAGGACGCGATTTTCGTAAACGCGTGACCGGACGAATTTTTTGCGGAGCACAGGTAGTCGATGAAAGGCACAAGAAAGCTGACTATTGTTCTGGCGATCGCAGTGTCACTGCGTGTCGGGGTGGACCCACAACCGGTAAACGCTCAAGCGAATCCGACAGTCAACGCATCACGCTCGATCACCTCGTACGCGGGGCGCTGGGACTTGACCATAAGAACTCCGACCCGGGAGCAGCCGTCGTGGATCCTGTTGTCTGAGGATAAGGGTCGGCTGGACGGCTTGATGGTCGGACTTTGGGGCCATGCCACTCCGACGGGGGAGATTCAAATCAAAGGCGGGGAAATTGAGTTCTCCATGCCCAAAGGCGAAGGCTTCCCTGAGGGTACGCTTTTCAACGGAAGGATCGCGGGCGGTGAGCTCGTAGGGACTGCGACAACGCTCAACGGCGCTTCATGGCGATGGACCGGCCGCAGGGCGCCGTCCCTCGCACGCAAGAGCACGTCGAGATGGGACGAACCCATCCGCTTGTTCAACGGCAGGGACCTTGCCGGCTGGACGCTCATCGATCCGACTCAGGCGAGCATTTGGAGCGTCGAAGACGGCATGCTCGTCAAGCACGGCCGGGGCTCTGAACTCGTTACGACCTCCAGGTTTCGGGACTTCAGGTTGCATGTCGAGTTCAATTGCGGGCCCATGGCTAACAGCGGCGTCTTTCTGCGCGGCCGCTACGAGGTGCAGATCGAGACCAACGCGGCGCAGGAGGCGCCGAACCGCCGCATGGGTGCGGTGTACGGATTCATCGCGCCGGAGCCGGCAGTCCCGCGCACGCCGAACGTCTGGCAAAGCTACGACATCACGCTGGTGGGGCGCACGGTCACGGTAGTCAACGACGGCCGGACGGTCATCGACCACCGGGAGATTCCCGGGCTCACCGGCGGTGCTATCGACAGCAACGAAGGTTCGCCGGGCCCCATATACCTCCAGGGCACTGAAGACGGACGGGTGGCATTTCGTAATATCGTCATCACGCCCGCACAATAGCTAGCCCGAATCCGAACGAGGTTCGAAGGCTCGTCACGCAGTTCGTCGCAAGCAGGAGATCCATATGGCTAAGGACGAAATTTCTCGCCGTGAATTCGTGCGACGCTCGACGGGAGCCGGTATCGCGCTGGCAGCGTCGCCTTTCTTCCTGGAGCCCCATCGGGCGGGCGCGGCGGCGCANNCAGGCGGTTCCCGCGAGCGACCGAGTCCGCTTCGGCATGATTGGCATCGGGATGCAAGGCTCCGGCGTATTAGACGCCTCGGTGCGCCTCCCCGGCGCTGAATGTGTGGCTGCGTGTGATCTTTATGACGACCGCCATATGCTCGCCAACCAGATCATCAGCGGAGCGACGGGCAAGACGGTGGCCACGACGCGTCGCTACCGGGACCTGCTCGACAACAAGGAGATTGATTGCGTGGTCGTCGCCGTCCCCGACCACTGGCATAAGCAAATCATCGTGGACGCCTGCAACGCCGGCAAGGACGTCTATTGCGAAAAGCCGATGACGCACCAGGTGGAGGAGGGATTCGAGATCATCGAGGCGGCGCGGAAGAATAATCGCATCGTTCAGGTCGGTAGCCAGCGCAGGAGCTCTATCACCTTCGCGAAAGCCAAGGAATTGATCGAGCAAGGTACCATCGGCGAGGTCAACTCCGTCGAAGCAGTCCTGGGACGGAATTCGCCGTGCGGTTCGTGGGTGTATGTGCCTCCGGTCGACCTGTCACCGGAAAACCTCGACTGGGAAACGTGGCTCGGCGATGCGCCCAGGCGACCCTTTGATCCCCTGCGTTTCGCGCGCTGGCGCGCTTTTAAGGACTACGGCGAAGGTTTGTCGGGGGATCTCTTCGTTCATGCTCTCACGGGCATTCACTATGTCATGGGTGTGCACGCGCCGCCGCAACGTGCCCAAAGTGCGGGCGGCCTTTTCTACTGGAAGGACGGACGCGAATTCCCCGACGTGATGAGCACGCTCTATGATTATCCGAACCTGTGCGTTGCCGTCTTGATGACACAATGCACTCGTCGAGAAGGAGTTACCCGCTTCCTCGGCACGCGAGGGATCATAGAAATCCGCGACGGCGGGCAGATGACGGTAACGCGGCAGGACGGCCAGGATGACGCACCGTGTTATTACGATACGAGCTATCCAAAGAAGTCGCGCGACGCCTATGAGAAATCGTGGCACGAGAAGAATGATCCGAAGCCGGGAGCGGCCAAGCCGATTGAGGGTGAAACCTACATCTTCCCGGCCAATTACAGCGAGCTCGTCGACCATTTGTGGGATTTCTTCGAGTCTGTGAAAACCCGGCAGCCCTCGGTGGAGGATGCGGTCTTTGGAAATAACACTTCGATTGCCTGTCACATGGCCAACTACTCCCACTTTCACAACAGCGCCGCGGTCTGGGATGCAAGCCGCAGGCGGATAACGGCGTAGCAAAATCAGCCTCCGATGGGGGAGTCATTGATGCGCCACGCCACGGTCCTCCTACTTCTTGCCCCCACCTTTTGAGGCCCGGTCGGCGTACGAGCACCCGCTATGATCGCCCGCCTTGGAGCTCTGTTGCTCTTCTTGACGCTGTTACCCGATGCCGTGGCATCACCCGGCTTTGATGTCCATGCTGCCCAAGGCGTCCTGCAACGACTGCTACCACGGCACGCCTCGCAGTTCGAGCTGGGTGCCATTGAATCGACGAATGGCCGCGAGAGATTTCGCATCTCGAGCGTGCACGGGCACATCAGGATCGAGGGCAGCACAGCGAGCGCGCTGCTGTTCGGCGCGAACTGGTACCTGAAGTACGTCGCACACGTGCATATTTCATCTGCTGGGGATCAACTCGGCACCTCGCGCGATTTTCCGTTGCCGGTCGCCGCAATTGAAATTGAAACCCGTTACGCCTACCGGTACGCGCTGAACGAGAATGTCGATGGCTACACCTCACCGTACTGGGATTGGCCGCGCTGGCAGCGGGAAATAGACTTACTCGCCCTGTCCGGTATCAACGCAATCATCATCGAGCGCGGCACCGATATGGTGCTCTACCGGACGTTTCGCGACTTCGGCTACTCGGACCGCGAGATTCGCGGCTGGATTACCCAGCCGGCCCATCAGAACTGGCAGCTGATGGGCAACCTGTGCTGCTTCAACGGCCCGATCAGCCGTGAACTGCTGCAAAAGCGCGTGACCTCCGCGCAGAAGATCTTCGCTCGCCTGCGGGAACTGGGCATTACGCCCGTCATGCCGGGCTTTTACGGCATCGTGCCGAATGACTTTCATCACAGGTTCCCCAGGGCCCATATCATCCCCCAGGGCGAATGGGCAGGCTTCACGCGACCCGATTGGCTGGATCCGCGTGATCCGATGTTTGCGCAACTCGCAACCGCATTTTATCGGCATCAACACGAGCTGTTCGGCGACAGCAGCATCTATGACATGGAGGTGTTTCAGGAAGGCGGAGACTCCGGCGACGTCCCGGTGCCCGACGCGGCCCGCGCCGTGCAGAACGCGCTGCTCGCGGCGCACCCGCAGGCGAACTGGATGATGCTCGCCTGGCAGGGTAACCCCCGCAGGGAGCTACTCTCCGGCGTCGACCGCCGGCATCTGCTCGTGATCGACATCGATCATGACCGCGTACCGCGTGATGATCGGCAGAGAGATTTCCAGGGCGCGCCATTCCTGTTTGGCGGCATCTGGGAGTTCGGCGGGCGTACCACGCTGGGTGCTGACGTCAGCAACATCACGGCCAGGCTGCAGCGTCTGGGCCGCACCAACGGCAACATGGCAGGAACCGCCGTCTTTACCGAGGGCATGGATACCAATCCGTTCGCCTTCGACCTTTTCACGGAGATGGCCTGGCGCAACGAGCCGCTCGATGTCCCCGAATGGACCGGCGAGTATGTGCAGCGCCGTTACGCCGCGGCCGATGTGCATGCGGTGGCTGCCTGGAAGGTGCTGCGGGATACCGCGTACAACATACACATCGACGATGTGGTATTCAACAGCGAGCGCGATGCAGCACAGGAGTCGTTATTCAACGCACGCCCCAGCCTCAGCGCAAACCGAGCATCGAACTGGTCGCCCGAGGCGATGCGCTATAACGCCGAAGCTTTTAAGCATGCGCTGCCCGAGCTGCTGCGAGCGGCGCCGCGGCTGCGCACCAGCTCGTACGATCTGGTGGATGTTGCACGCCAGACGCTCGCCAATGAAAGTCGCGCGCTGTTGCCGCAGATCAAGGCCGCTTACAACTCGAAGAGTCGCCTGCATTTCGAGGCATTGACGCAACGCTGGTTGCGACTGATGGATCTGCAGGATCAACTGCTCGCTACCGATCAATCCTTCCTGGTCGGAAGCTGGCTTGCTTACGTGCAACCCTGGGCTTCAACGCCGTTGGAGCGCGCACGTCTGAACTATGACGCGCGTTCGATCCTCACGACCTGGGGTGATCGGCAGGCGAGTGACGGCGCCAATCTGCATGACTATGGCAACAGAGACTGGGCTGGGTTGACCCGGGACTACTACCGCGTGCGCTGGGCACTCTACTTTCGCTCGCTAGACGATGAGCTGCGCACCGGCCGGCCTGCGCAGCCCATTGACTGGTTCGCGATCGGGGACGCCTGGAATCGCGGTACGCAGCACTACCCGGACCAAGCCCAGGGGGATGCCTATCTCGTCGCGGCGAGAATTGCAGAGGCGTTGGGGATCGCCAGGTAGCGGAACACTGCGGCGGCCCGAATCCTATTGCTACTGTGTAGCCCCCGCAAGACAGCACAGAGCGAGAATTATGTAGCTCGTCGGCGAAACACCTTCACGGTAAGCACCACAACACCAAGCGCCCCCAAAGGCAGCACAAGAAACACGGCCATAGCGTAGAGCAGCGGCAACAGGTCTTCCATGGCAGCCTCACTCGTTGGCGATACTTGGGACACAAACGATGCGGCTCACTCGGATGCGACCGAACATCATTAGTTGGCCCTCTGACGGCGGTGGCGCAACGTCTAGGCCTACTCGTCGGCCGAGTGGTGGGAACTTCTCAGGATGGATGGTCCGTTCCTTCACGACCAAATCCCTCACTGTCTCGAGTGTTTCGCTCGCGTCAGCCGGCGCTGCAAAGGGGCATGCAGCCGACGACGTGTCGACTATAGGCTGGCAGCGTGGGCGATCTGTGCGGTTCCGAACACAAGCCCGACTAAACGGTCGCGACGATGTCGNNCTAAACGGTCGCGACGATTTATGTCAAACCGATGCGGCTTGTACCGCGTGACGCAGTTTCAACGGTGCGCTGACGTGCCTAAAGGGTTCCCTGGTTCCACCCGTTCCGGTGACAACGATGTCCCCATAGCCAAGAATCCGCGCGCCGATGCCCTGGCTAACCGCTACCGTCTCGACCTTCTGTACCTGCATTTCGAGCGTTCGCCGTTTCAGAAAGCCGACCTTGATGATGATCCGCTTGTTCGTGACGGCGAACTCCGAGGTGGCGTATTCAAGGTATTTCACGGCTCCGACCGCGAGCGCGCCAAGTAAGAAGACGTGCCCAATGAGCCGGACCCCCGGGCCGATCAAATAAAAAACGAGCGCAAGCACAGTGAGAGCCACCGGCACCGCGAAGATAATCAGTGAAAGGTGGGTGCGAAACATAACCTGCTCCCCCGGCAAGAGATTGCTATCGACGTAGCTCATATCGCCCCGCATTTGATCAGCGCTATTGGCGCACCGCACGAATGATGCGCACTCCCCGCTNNTGGCGATGGACGCGCAACCCGAGCCGGGCGAATTGACGCCATCATGGCGCAAAAAAATGACGGTCAGCAGGATTGCGACGTCTGTTTCAAGTCAGGATCGATCCGAGTAATAGTACTAATCACCCGCCCCAAAACGTCGGTTGTAACGCCCGCGGCCCCTTCGCTTCTGCGCATACCCTCGTCGTCTGCGGCTTGCAATTGCAGCAACTGGTCTTTCCATTGCAACAAGAGCGCGAGCTTCTGCTCAGCAGTCAGCTCTGTCGATGCACTCAACGCCTCTGGCGTGTCAAAGACGCTGGCGGGGTTCTTCATTGCTGTGTCAATGTCCATCGCAATCATTCGACTCCTGTGCAATGTCTCTCGTCAAGCCGCGCCGTGCCGGCAACCCCGGTAATGCCTACGCGACGCACCCGCAAGAGAGTTGCCATCGATTCGTGGACCATCAGAAACTAGCGCTTGCTCGTTCCCAAGAGCAAGAGCACGCCGCCAACGACTATCGCGCCTACGCCGGCCCAGACCGGGACGTTGATCGTTTCTCTGTCCTTCACCGACAGGTCAATCGGTCCTAGTGTGGCGTGGTGAGTCTCCTTGGTGTAGCTAAAGCTGCCGTACGCCAAGCCCAGGACGCCGGCCACAATCAGCACAACCGCCGCAATCTTGATCGCGCTCATGTCTCGCTTCTCCTGTCAATGGGACAACCGGATCCCCACCACGGGCACAGGGTCGCGATCCGCGTCGACCCTGTCTTCGATAGGCTGGTGCGCGACGCCCGCGACCCTTAATCTGGGGTCTTGATCTTCGTGATCTTCGAGCCTTCGAAGGACAGGTCCCCCATCAGACCCTTTTCACCGAAGATGAAGCCCAGTATCGGCTTATGCAGCGTTGCGCTGTCATATTGACCGCCAGCGCCTTTCGACACGAGGGCGAAGGACGTATCCGCACCGACGGACCAATCGTGGCCCTTTGTGAACTTGTCCAGGGACTCTTGCGTCATGAACAGGATGACTTCGCTATGCCTGGCAACGCCGAGCGTAAGACCGACGGAGGCGGACGTTATACTGTAATAAGCGGCCGTTGCGCCGTTGATACGCAGGGCGCCCTCGCCAAACTCACCTGCGACACCGGCACCGCCCTTCGTCACTCGCCCAAAGATCAATATACCCACTGCCTTGTCGGCCAGCTCCTTATGCTTTGGGTTCAGCGCGAAGAAATGTGCGAGCGCCCCATCGGCCCTCGCATCGATCTGCGCCTTGGTGGCGGCGAAAGAAGGGGCGGTTGCGAGAACGGCAAACATCATCAGGGTGGCGATAGGTATCAGGGCTTTCAGTTTCACGGTAACTCTCCTTGGATGGCGATGTGTAGTTGTCACGTTAAGTGCCCGGCTGGTAAGCGACCTCACGAAGATGAGTCGAATCACCTCAGCACGCGTGTGCAGTGGCCCGCCGCAGGACGCGAGCGCGCTGCGTAACACTCAATCGCGGCGGCGTTTGAAATCCGCCAGCGGATGGCACTCAGTTGGACGTGGCAGCTTTCGCTTTCTCTTTTACTGCATCCATATGGGCGTTTGCCTGGTCTTGGCACGCTTTTTGAGCATCACCTTGCAGCGCCTCGCACTTCGCCAGGGCGACTTTTGTTTCGCCCTCAGCTTGAGTAACCGCTGCGTCCGCTACAGCGCCGACACTCTTATCGGCCGCCTTGACTTGCGCATCCGCCCGGTCTTTGGCTGCTTCGGCTTCGACTTGCTTCTGTTTCTCGTCCGCCTTGGCGTTCGCGTCCGCCGCATCGCTCTGGGCTTTTGCGACATCCGCTTGAACCTTGTCGGGAGATTCGGCCTTGTTGCACGCAGACAGGGCCAGTAATGCGCTGGCGAGCAACGCGCAGCTTAATGCTAGTCTCATTTGGATCCTCCGGTTTTCCACTCGACGGGTGGAATGTTGTTGGTGCAGCATACGCCTGTGGTTAGTGCGATCCGCCTCGCAAAGCCCGACTCTACACGTAGGACGAGTCTTACACCCCTAACTTCGAGCCGGCAAATTGACTTGAATTGACCGTGGCCGCGGAACCAGGTTGGAACCGATGGACTGACACTCGGTTTCCAGAGCAGTCATGTTGGGAGTCGTATTGTTGATTTTCGTAACGTTTGGGCGGGTTCGCTGACGCGGATCCGCCCTTCTTCGTTCGCAGATCACAAGTACCTGATTGGATTGGTGGAAAGGGAGGGACT
>PMHN01000305.1 GCA_003156695.1 Gammaproteobacteria bacterium | reverse complement strand
AGCTTCGTGCGCGAGATCCTGCACGATCCGGTGGACCGCGAGATGGTGAAATCCATCAACGAGATCGCACATCACACCCAGAAGCGCACGATCGCGGAGTTTGCCGAGAACGCCGAGATCATCCAGGAACTCACCCGGCTCGGCGTCGACTATGCGCAGGGGTATGGCGTCGCCCAACCGCAGCGCGTGGTGAGATCAGCGGTGGCGTGAGGCGCAGGGCCCGCGAGGGGTTCACATCATCGCGCTGTAGGGCCGGTCGCGACCGCGGTGAATTTCGCGTTGAGCCAGTCGAAGAGCGCGGCCTGCCATAAGCTCGGAGCGCCGATCTGGCAGTGTTGCGATCCGCCCGAAAGACGATCGAAGCGGATGGCGGTTACGCTGCGCGCATTGACCAGGCTATTGCGGAACTGGTCCAGCTGGTCGGACGGAACGAAATGATCGTCGGCTCCGGCGAACATCAGAACGTCCGCCTTGATGCGTGGCGCGACCGGTGCGAGGCGATAGGCCTTGAATGCGTCCAGCACCGCGAACGGATCGCTTACACCGAACACCCATTTGCCGTTCTCCTGTGCCCAGGTTGCGCCAGAATCGCCGCCCAGACCCGCCAGGAACCTTAAGAGGCCGTTGTAGCCGTGCTGACGCAGCCAGAACGCGAACTGCGGTACGTTGCGCGTCGCCACGGCGTAGCCGTCATAGAACACGTCAAAGGCTATAACGCCGTCGATGCGCGGATCGAAGGCCGCCGCCCGCGGCGCCAGATAGCCGCCGAGACTTTCACCGAGCAGCACAATCCTGGCGGGATGCGCATGGTTTGCGAGAAACGCATCCAGCACCACGCCGTTCGGCTTTTCCCAATCCGGCTCGAAGGTGAGGCCCTGTTCGCGGATCACGGAACCCTGGCCCGGGCCCTCGTAGGTCAGAACAGCGTAACCATGCCGCAACGCTGCGGCCCCGATCGACAGGTAGAGCTCTTCCATGGTGCTGTCTTATCCGCCCACCACCACCAGCAGCGGACGAGCTTCGGCACCAGCCGGACCGGGATAGTAAACGGCATTCAGGTGATGGTCGCCGTACGGGATGGCCATGCGCTCATGGATGACGCCGAGAACGTCAAGGCCGCGGTAAAAAGCATCAATGTTCTTGCGCCAGATCACCGGGCGTTGCGGATCGTGCGGCGAGAGGAAAAACTCCGCGGTGCGATAGTAGGTGTGGGCGCGCAGAAGCGCGTTGCCCTTGCTGAGCGGGTCATTCGTCCGCAGCGCGAGGGCACTCGTACGATCACCGGCAGCTTGCCATGCGGAGTACCAACCCTGGGCGTCTCCCGATTTCACCCCGGCAACGGCTTGCGCGGCCTCGCCGGTNNGGGAGGAGGAGGCGCTAAGCCGGGACCGCCAGGAACTGGTGGTGGAGGTGGGCCGCCCCGCCCGCGGCCGCCACGTCATTCAACACTCGACTGGCCTCGAAATTGTAGGTGCGGTCTGAAAAGAACTGCAGCCGGCCACGATCTTGCGGCTTCGGCCAAAAGACCCAGGCTGCGGCCAGCACCACCACTACGCCAATAATTGCTACCGAAGCTCTGCGCATGATGGTATCCGGCTGGCTCCCAGGGCTGAGCAGGCGTCTGTTCAGTCCGCGGTCGAGCCTTAGTAGGGGCTGCCTTGTGGCGGTTCATCCGCGTCGGGCGCATAGAAGTAATAGTCCGCGCTGTAAGCAACCCGGGCCTCAATGTTCTGCCGGGTGGCGTCGCACTGCGTGGCGGGCGGCGGCTGCCCGTCGTGCGTATGAATGCGCTGGATGTGCGTGACAGCGGCGAGCACGCCGTTGCCGGCGTGGCTGACAACACTCAGCAGCAGCCACGGGATCGAGTTCTGATCCGGGGATTCGACGTGCGCGACGGCTTTGCCCGTGACTTCACTGCCATCGTTGAGTTTCCACGTGGGACCCGCGTAGTGGTGGCCGATGACCTTACCTTGCTCGTCGCGAAGCGCGGCATCCGGCCCCTTCAGTGTCCATTGCGACTTGCCATCTGCGGCAGTGGCACAGATGTAGACCTGCGCGCCGGTCGCGTACGTCTTCAGGACCACGCTCTCACCGGCCGGTGGCTTGAGCGCCTCCGGGATCTGGGGAGGCGGGGAAATCGCACTCTTGGCCAGTGCTGCGCCCGCCCACAGAAGCGCCAGGGAGACCCGTACGACCGATCGTTGCATGCTCATGACTTGACCTCGGTGAACTGCAGGCGCATGGACAGATCCACCGCGCGCACGTGCTTGGTGAGCGAGCCCACCGAAACGTAGTCCACGCCGGTTTCGGCAACGGCGCGCACGTTCTCCAGCGAGACGCTCCCGGATGCTTCGATCTTCAGCGGCCGGCCACGCGCCTGGTTGTGCGCTACCGCGGTTCTCATGTCGNNGAACTCATCGAGCATGACGACGTCCGGCTTCGCATCAAGCGCTTCGGCGAATTCCGCCAGCGTTTCGACCTCCACCTCGACGGTGATCCCGGGCGCAGTGCGCCGCGCGGCCGCGATGGCTTTCGTGATCGAACCGGCGGCCGCGATATGGTTCTCCTTGATGAGCACGCGGTCGTACAGGCCCATGCGGTAATTATCGCCGCCGCCGCAGCGCACGGCG
>PMHN01000187.1 GCA_003156695.1 Gammaproteobacteria bacterium | reverse complement strand
GATCTGGAAGTGGAACTCGTCGCCACCAGCGAAGTAAGCGTGCAGCAGGCGGGCGACATCACCGTGCCCGGGCGCAAGCTGCTCGATATTTTTCGCTCCCTTCCGGAAAAGGCGAGTGTCACGCTGAGCACCGAGGGTGAGCGCGTGTCCGTGCGCGCCGGGCGCAGCCGTTTCACGCTTTCGAGTTTGCCGGCGGCGGAGTTTCCGCTGGTGGAGGAAATCAACGCGCAGCAGACCCTCACCGTGGCGCAAGGCGAATTCCGGCGCCTCATCGACAAGACGCATTTCTCCATGGCGCAGCAGGATGTCCGCTATTACCTCAATGGCCTCTTGCTGGAGACAGACGGCAAGGCACTGCGCGCGGTGGCTACCGATGGGCACCGCCTAGCACCGTGCGAGATGGCGCTCACCGGCAAGGCAAAAGCCAATCACCAGGTGATCGTCCCCCGCAAGGGAGTACTCGAGCTGCAACGGATTCTGGGCACCGAGGGCAATATCGAGCTCGCCGTCGGCACTAATCACGTTCGCGCCCAGATCGGCGAAATTCGCTTTACTTCGAAGCTGATCGATGGACGTTTCCCGGAGTACGGCCGCGTGATTCCGGCAGCCCCCACCAAAATCATCGATGCCGGGCGCGAAAATCTCCGCCAGGCACTGCANNCTAATTGACGGACGTTTCCCGGAATACGGACGGGTTATTCCCGCGAGTCCGCCCCGGACCGTGGAGGCGGACCGCGAGGTTCTGCGCCAGGCGTTGCAGCGGACAGCCATCCTGTCGAACGAGAAGTACCGCGGTATTCGCCTTACGGCGCGACCGGACCTTCTCACCCTGCAGGCGCATAACCCCGAGCAGGAGGAAGCGGAGGACCAGGTCGAGGTGGCCTACAAGGGCGAGGAAGTGGAGATCGGCTTCAACGTCAACTACCTGCTGGATGCCCTGGGCGCGATCGAGACCGACAAAGTGATCATCGGGCTTACAGACTCGAACAGCAGTTGCCTCATCCACGCGCCGGACACGACGAACACCCGTTACGTCGTGATGCCGATGCGACTGTAGGGGTCGGAGCAATTGCGACCTGGCGGACTGAGCGGGCCCGGTCGCACGCGTCTCCCCGCATTTCACGCGGGCTATCCGGGTGCTGTGCCGGGCGGGTAGACAGGTGATATCGAGGCAATGGCGCGGGCTGGCGCGGCCAGACCAGGCGCAGAACTACCTTAGCCACCTCCGCAGCGAGACTTTTCCCGCGCTGCGGACAATCGCTGGGTTCATCGACGTATCGATCCTCTCTCGTCCGATCACCGGGGGTGTCGAGTTCCTGATCGTTACCCGATGGCGCTCGCTGGAAGCGATCGTGAAGTTCGCCGGGTCCGATCCCGAAGCTGCCGTGGTACCGGCTCATGTCGCATCGATGATGATCGAGTACGACCAGCGGGCCAGGCATTTCGAAGTCATCGAATGACGGCCATGTCCGGGTGCCAGCGCGAACCCCCGGCCACCCACGCATTGATGGCTGCAGGCGCCGGCGGGCCGGCCTGTCGCTCGGTGTTCCACGTGGAACAACTGGCGGGGGTGCGGAGTGATCGCGCGCATCGGACCTCGCCGGCTGTAACCTCCACGAGCTCAGGTAGGGTGGGTGTCGCGAACTTGCGGCCTGCGCGCTCTGCAGATGTTCCACGTGGAACGCAGTGCAGGGGGCCGACGATCGCTTGGCGACCAGCCACCCGGATGGGCCGGCCCGGCGCACCCTCACTGCCACTACCATTGCGCTGTCTGTCTGCAACTCCGGCACCGGAGTATCTGTGAGTCTCTCGGACCTGAAGGTCAGCAACCTGAGGTGCATCGAGCACGCCGAGCTCGAGACCTCCCCCGGGCTGACGCTCATCTGGGGGGACAACGGCTCGGGCAAGACCTCGCTGCTCGAGGCGATGTTCCTACTCGGGCGCGGTCGATCGTTCCGCACACGAAACAATGAGCGCCTGATTCAGCGGGGAAAGGATTACCTGCGCGTCATTGGTCAGGTTGAAGCGGCTTCCGGGCAGATACAAACACTGGGCTTTGAGGCCACGGCAACTTCAACGACGGCACGGATTGCAGGCCGACCGGCGCAGTCTCTCGCGGAACTCTCGAATGCCTTCCCGGTTCAGGTGATCGATCCGGGAGTCCACAGACTGGTGGAGGAAGGCGGCTATCGGCGCCGTCGCTGGATGGACTGGGCGGTGTTCCACGTGGAACCCCTGTTCATCGATACCTGGCTCCGCTACACGCGCGCCCTCAAGCAGCGTAACGCAGCGCTCAAGATCGAGGCTGCACAGGCCGTAGCCTTCGACCCCGAACTCGCACGCCTGGGCGAGCTGATTGCCGAGTCACGTCAGCGCTTTGTAACCCGGCTGCAGCCCTATTGGCTGGCCGCCGTCGCCGCCCTGAGTGGACTCGAGGTCGACCTGCATTACCTGCGCGGCTGGGGCCAGGACCATAGCCTCATGGAGGCGCTCACGGCTTCCAGAGCGCGCGACGAGGCGCGCCACGTTACGCACAGCGGCCCCCATCGCGCTGACATTGCCGTGCGGATCCACGGAAAACCGGCGCGGGAGGTTCTTTCGCGCGGACAGCAAAAGCTGGTTGCCGTGGCCATGACCGTGGCGCAGCTACGCCTGCTCCAGGACCTGACCCACACGACTCCGACGCTGCTTCTGGACGACCCCGCGGCCGAACTTGATGGCGAGCGACTGCAGCGATTTATCGCGCAAGTCGCGAGCTTGAGATGTCAGCTCGTTGTCACGTCGTTGCACCCAGAATCGCGGCTTTTCGGCACACCAGAACGCACGTTCCACGTGGGACAGGGGAGGGTGCAATCGGTATAATGTCGCATCACAAGATCGGGTTCCGGCATGGCATCAGACGACGTCTACGATTCCAGTAAAATCAAAGTCTTAAGGGGTCTTGATGCGGTGCGGAAACGCCCGGGTATGTACATCGGTGACACCGATGACGGCACGGGGCTCCACCACATGGTTTTCGAGGTCGTCGACAACGCCATCGACGAGTCCCTGGCCGGCCACTGCGACCGCATTGTCGTCACCATCCACGCCGATGAATCCGTAACCGTTTCCGACAACGGCCGCGGCATTCCTGTGGATATCCACCCCGAGGAGGGGCGGTCGGCGGCCGAGGTCATCATGACCGTGCTGCATTCGGGCGGTAAGTTCGACGACAGCTCCTACAAGGTCTCAGGCGGCCTGCACGGCGTCGGCGTGTCGGTCGTCAACGCGCTCTCGGACTACCTGCTGCTCACCGTCTCGCGCGACGGCAAGCTGCATCGCCAGGAATATCACCTGGGCGTGCCCGCGGCCCCGCTCGCGGTCGTGGGCGACACGCATGACCGCGGTACGGTCATCCGCTTCAGGCCCAGCTCGCAGATCTTCACCAACATCCAGTTCAACTACGACATTCTCGCCAAGCGACTGCGCGAGCTGTCGTTTCTGAACTCCGGTGTGCGCATCGAGCTCATCGACGAGCGCGAAAACAAGAGCGACGTGTTTGCACACGCCGGCGGCCTGCAGGCGTTCGTGAAGTATCTGAACCGCACACGCATACCGGTGCACGAGTCGGTGTTCTGGTTCCGCACCCAGGACGGTCCGGTGTCGGTGGAAGTGGCGATCCAGTGGAACGATTCCTACCAGGAGAGCATGTTCTGCTACACCAACAACATTCCGCAGAAGGACGGCGGCACGCATCTCGCCGGCTTTCGCGGCGCTTTGACCCGTCAGATCACCGGCTACGCCGAATCGGGCGGCGCCGCGCGCAAGGAGAAGGTCGCGCTGACCGGCGACGATTGCCGGGAAGGGCTGACAGCCGTGCTTTCGATCAAGGTGCCCGACCCGAAGTTCTCCTCGCAGACCAAGGACAAGCTGGTTTCCTCCGAGGTGAAGGGCGTGGTGGAAAACGCCGTTGGCACCAAGCTGCAGGAGTTCCTCCTGGAACATCCACAGGAAGCGCGCCTCATCGTCGTCAAGATGGTGGAAGCCGCGCGCGCGCGCGAGGCGG
>PMHN01000201.1 GCA_003156695.1 Gammaproteobacteria bacterium | reverse complement strand
GTAAGCCCGTCCCCATCGGGAAGTCCGAGATCGACCAGCAACAGATCCGGCTTGTGGCTGCGCGCTTCGATCTCCGCCCGCATGGCGCCGTCAGCCTCGATGCAGCGATAGCCCTGCGCTTCCAGCAGCACCCGCAGCACAGCGCGGATCGCCGGCTCGTCCTCGATGATGAGGACCTGGTGNN
The DNA here is from genome assembly GCA_003156695.1 of Gammaproteobacteria bacterium. Classification (GTDB taxonomy): domain Bacteria; phylum Pseudomonadota; class Gammaproteobacteria; order Steroidobacterales; family Steroidobacteraceae; genus 13-2-20CM-66-19. The sequence continues at coordinate 2,543 of PMHN01000201.1, read as the reverse complement.
CCCCGCCGTGAGCGCGCACGATCGCCTCGCAGATCGCAAGCCCGAGTCCCACGCCCGCGACCGTGCCCTCTTGCGCGCCGCGCTGGAACTTGGCGAACAGGCCCGCCGGATCGCCGGCGGGCAGTCCGGGTCCGTCATCGTCCACCTGCACGCGCACAAACGCTGCGTCGGCATCCAGGATGGCGGACACGCCAATGTGGGTTGCCGGCGGGGTGTATTTCGCAATGTTGTCGAGGAGGTTAACGAACACCTGCACGATGAGCGTCGCGTCCACCCACACCGGCGGCAGGTCCGGTGAAACGTGCAGCTCCACCACCCGCGGGGCCAGCCGCTCGCGGCTGCTCGCCAGAGCGCTGCCCACCAGGTCATCAACGGTCTGCCAGTCGCGCCGCAGCGCCACCTGGCCCGACTCGAAGCGCACGAGATCAAGGACATTGGACACCAGCTCGGACATTTCCCGCGCCTTGGTCTCGATCGAACGTGCCAGGGCGAGGCGCGCGCCCTCGTCCAGCGTGGCGCCGTGCTGAGCGAGCGCGCTGCCGGCGCCGGCCATCACGGCGAGCGGCGTGCGCAGATCATGGGATATGGAAGCGAGCAGCGTGTTGCGCAGGGTCTCGCGCTCGGCGGCGACGGTGGATTGTTCCGCCACTTCCGCCAGCCGCGCGCGCTCGATGGCGAGTGCGATCTGCCCGGCGAAGGTCTCCAGCAGGTGGCTCTGCTCGGGCAGCAGCACGCGCCGCGGGTTTTCCGGCAGCACCGCCAGCACGCCCACCGTGCGGCGTTCATCGCCCAAGGGCACGTACAGGCCGGCAGCGGCCGGCAGCGTATCGGAACCCAGGCCCGCGCGGCGTGCGTGATCGGTGACCCATTGCGCCACCGCCAGATCCGCACGCCGAAAGGAGCTCTCGAGTGCCGGCTCCCCGGGGTACAGGAGCCGTCCGTTCGCATCGGGCAGGAGCACCACCGCCTGACACTGAAACACCTCCGCGACATGCCGTACCGCCACGTGCGCCATGCCGCTGATGCCGCGCGTGACGGCGAGCTCGCGGCTCATGGCGTACAGCAGCGCCGTGCGCCGCTCACGGGCGCCGGCGACCCGGGTCTGCTGGCGCACGCTCGCGGTGAGTGTCGCGATGACGAGCGCGATGATCAGCATGGCGACGAAGGTGACGAGGTACTGCGCGTCCGAGACCGCAAACGAGTAACGCGGCGGCACGAAGAAGAAATCGAACGCCGCCACGTTCAGCACCGCGGTGAGCGCGGACGGCCCGCGCCCGAGCCGCAGACCCGCCACCGTGACCCCCAGGAGGTAAATCATGACGAGGTTGGAGAGCTCGAAATGCGGGTACATGATGAAGGCCAGGGCAGTGCACAGCGCAGTGATCGCGCCTGCCCAGCCGTAGCGGTCCCAGGCCACGACCGGTGGCGCGCCTAAGGCCGCCACCNNCGGCTGCGGATGCCGCGCGCGGCGGCCGCACCCGGTCGCTGGGGGCGATCAGGATCACGTCGAAGCCCTCGGCATTGCGTACCAGCTCGGTCGCGGTCGAGGGGCGCAGCAACGCACGCCAGCCGAGGCGCTTCGGTGCGCCCACCAGCACGCGCGTCGCGTGGCGCGTGCGGGCGTAGCCGGCAATGGTGGCCGCGGCTGACGCGCCGTCGAGCGTGACGGTCTCACCCCCGAGGGATTCCGCCAGCCGCAGCACGTCAATGCGGCGGTTACGCTCGGCTTCCGGAAGCTTCAGCAGCCACGGGGTCTCCACGTACACGACGGTCCATTGTGCATCCAGCGCGTCCGCCATGCGCCTGCCGGCGCGCACCAGCTGTTCCGCCTGCTCGTCAGGTCCCACCGCCACCAGCACCCGGTCACGGGCGTGGCGTGCCTGGCTGCGCTCCACCGGCAGCGCGCGCGAGGCCGCCTCCACGCGGTCGGCGACCCGGCGCAGCGCGATTTCGCGCAGCGCGAGCAGATTCTGCTTGCGGAAGAAGCGCTCGACGGCGGCGCTCGCATGGTCTGCGACATACACCTTGCCGGCGTGCAGGCGCGCGATCAGGTCATCGGGCGGCAGATCGATGAGCTCGATGTCTTCGGCCTCATCGAACACATGATCCGGCAGGGTCTCGCGCTGGCGGATGCCGGTGGTCTGGTAGACCAGGTCGTTCAGGCTCTCCAGGTGCTGGACGTTGACGGTGGTCCAGACATTGATGCCGGCGGCGAGCAGCTCCTCCACGTCCTGCCAGCGCTTGGGATGCCGCGGCGGCGGCGTACCGCCGACGATGTTGGAATGCGCCAGCTCATCGACCAGCAGGATCCCGGGCGCGCGTGTCAGCGCCGCATCGAGGTCGAACTCCTGGCGCACGATGCCGCGGTAGGTCACGGGCAGCGTCGGCAGGCGCGGCAGCCCCTCCAGCAGCCGCTCGGTCTCGATGCGCCCGTGGGGCTCGACGTAGCCCACCAGCACCTCGGTGCCTCCGTCGCGGGCGCTGCGCGCGGCCTCCAGCATGGCGTAGGTTTTGCCGACCCCGGCCGAGGCGCCGAAGAAAAT
>PMHN01000192.1 GCA_003156695.1 Gammaproteobacteria bacterium | reverse complement strand
ACATGCTGGCAACGCCGCGCACGGTGCAGGCATACCCGAGCGAATAAGTGGACAGCTGTCCTTCCGCGTCCAGGCCACCGCTGCGGCACACTTCGCCCGCGTGCTCATAGCTCTGCTCCGCGCCCTCGCCAAGCCCGATCTTCGTCCCATAGTCGAGCGCGGAGGCGCGGTCNNCGCTGTCCTGCTTCACACACACGCCTTCGTTCAGCATGCGTCCGGCGAGGAAGTCCACCTGTGCGTCCGCTGAGTTCACGCTCAGGTTCATCACCTGGGTCGCCTTGTCGCAATCGCCTTTCTTGATGGCCGTGATGATGGATTGCGAGGACGCCGATTCCGTTGCGGCAGACACCGCACAGGCGGCGCCGAGCGCGGCGACGGCGAATGCCACCGTCCAGGAGGTGGTGGTGAAGATTTTCAAGGCAGGCCCTCCTGGTGAAGATCGAGCATTGTATCGGGCCGGCGGCCGCGACGACATCGGTGCCGAAGTTACGTAATATTTCCACATGGATGAGGCGCACCTGCTCCCCGAAGCCTGCGATGTCGCGGTGATTGGCGGCGGCCCCGCCGGCAGCACCGCGGCGGCACTGCTCGCACGGCGCGGCTATAGCGTAATAGCGCTGGAGAAGGCGCATCACCCGCGCTTCCACATTGGCGAGTCGCTGCTGCCGATGAACCTGCCGATATTCGAGCGCCTCGGCGTGGTGGAAAAAGTGCGCGCGCTGGGGGTGTTCAAGGCGGGGGCNNTTCAAGCCGGGGGCGGATTTCGAAGCGGACAACGAGCGCGGTTACAAGAGTTTCGAGTTCGCGCGCGCCCTGGGCAAGAGCCCGCCGAACGCCTACCAGGTCTGGCGGGAGGATTTCGACCAGATGCTGTTCGAGCATGCGCGCGCCTGCGGCGCGAGCGCGCGTGAGGGCCACGAGGTCTTGGAGGTCGCGCAGCACGCGCCGCGCGTCACCCGGCTGCAGGTGCGCACGGATGAGGGCCGCAGCTACCGGATTGAGGCGCGCTACGTGATCGACGCCAGCGGCCGCGACGCGTTGCTGGCAGCGAAAAAGAAACTGCGCCGCAAGAACCCTGAGCATCAGAGCGCGGCCATCTTCGGCCATTTCCGTGGCGCCGAGGCGCGCCCCGGGGCTGATGCCGGCAACATCAGCATTTACAGTTTCGAACATGGCTGGATATGGATGATTCCGCTGCCCGCGGGGGTGATGAGCGTGGGCGCGGTGTGCCGGCCGGATTACCTGAAGCAACGCAAAGGACGCACGCTGGAGTTCCTGCTCGCGACGCTCAGGCGCAACGCCGCACTGTGGCGGCGCCTCGAGCGCGCCGAGCTGATCGGCAACGAGGTGCGTGTCACCGGCAACTATTCTTATGATTCGACCCGCATGGGCGGGCCGGGATGGGTGCTGGTCGGCGATGCGTTCGCGTTTCTGGACCCGGTTTTTTCCTCCGGTGTCTACCTGGCGATGAGCGGCGCGGAGCACGCGGCGCAGCTCGTGGATGCGGCACTGCGTGAGCCGGCAACCGAGGTCGCGTTGCTGCGCCAGCTGGAAAAGCGCCAGCGCGCCGCCATGGCGAGGTTCTCCTTCTTTATCTATCGCTTCAATGGTCCGATTCTGCGGCAGATGTTCCGTAATCCGAGCAACCGCTGGCAGCTCGAGCAGGCGGTGATCTCGATGCTCGCCGGGGACCTGTTCGACACCCCGCAGGTGCTGCGCCGCCTGCAGCTGTTTCGGCTGGTCTACAGCATCTTGGCCCTGCGCCATTGGCGTCGCTGGCGCGCCGAGCATCGCTACCGGCTGGCGCAGGCGCGCTCGCAGTTTACCGGCGGCGATACGCCCCTGGACAAGGTCTGAGCTGCGGCGCTTGACGGCCATGCGTGTGGTTGTGTGTACTGCCGCACCCTGCAGGAGCCCCCGTAGTCGTGTTGCCGTGGAATAAGGCTTTTAAGTGCACGGCAGCGGCCGCGTGCCTGGCGTGCGCGCTCAGCGCAACCGCGCGGGCGGGCGCCTTGAGCGCGTATCTGCCGCTGAATCTCGAACCGGAGATGGAACGCCAGATCGAACGCGTGCTCATTCTCGCCGATGAGCCCATCCTGAAGCGCCCCTTTCCAGTCGAACTCGTGAAGGCAGCGCTGCCGGCGGCCTGCAAGAAGGACCAGGCGTTGTGCACGCGGGTTGAGAACATCCTCGCGCGCTACTCGGGCGACCACGGGATTACCCACGCGAGCGCGACCGGCTCACTCAACCACGGCGCCGATGTCGTCCTCCCCAATCAGCATGGGCTGACCAGCGACAGCGACTGGGAGGTCTCCGCGCAGGGCTATGTGCAGCCGAGTGACAACCTGCTCGCCAGTATCGGCGGCATCGCATACTCGGGCCGCACCGAATTTACCGGCTCGATGCTGTCCATCGGAACCAATTGGGCGCAGCTCGATGTGGGCTACCGCGATCACTGGCTGTCCCCCATGACCGACAGCAGCATGCTGTGGAGCACCGAGGCCCCTACCGTGCCGTCGGTGACCCTGTCGAACTGGGAGCCGTTCACGCGACTCGGGATCCAGTACGAGTTTTTTCTCACGCGCCTCTCGCAAACCGGCAGCAACGCCGGCAACAGCCTCACTGGCAACAACATCCTCTACAACAGCGTGGCGAGCCGGGGCGATCCGCGCGTGTTCAGCGCGCAGATGTCGATTGAGCCGTTTCCGGGCTGGTCGATCGGCGCCAATCGCAACCTTGAATTCGGGGGCGGCAGCGGCCTGCCGGACTCGGCGAGCTTTCTCGCCCGGGACTTTTTCAAGCCGAGCGGGCTGTCGCAAACCCAGGGCAACCAGCAGGCCTCCTACATCAGCCGCTTCATCTTTCCGGGCCGGCCGCCGTTCGCGGTGTATTTCCAGTACGCCGGCGAAGATAACTCCGACGGCGGCAGTTACCTTCTGGGTAATGCGGCGCTCTCAGCCGGCATCGACTTTCCGCGGCTGTGGAAGCATTTCGATGCGACCTACGAGGTCTCCGAGTGGCAGAACATCTGGTACGTGCACAATATTTTTCTGGACGGCATGACGAGCGACGGACTCGTGCTCGGCAACTGGGGCGCCGATCAGCGTAACTTCGATGACGGTGTTGGCGCGCGCAGCCAGATGCTGCGGGTCGGCTGGGAGCCGCCCTTCGGCGGCTACCTCGAGGCGCGCGCGCGCATGCTCGCCAATGAGGGTTACTACGGCGGCGACACGCGGCAATACACCCCGGGTGAGCCGGCCGCCTTCCCTTATTCCCACTTCTACGAGTTCAGCCTGACTTACTCGCGGCCGTGGAACGGACTCACGGTGGGCGCCGAAGCGGACGTGGGTCGCGATGTCTACGCGGATTCCTTCACGCGCCTGTCCGCGTTCGTGCGACTGGGCGACGGGCATGCGCGCGCTGACGATGATGCGGGTGACGACGATGACACCCCGTACGGCGGCGCGCCGGATCAGCGTAACTCCGAGGTGTTTGTCGATGCCGGCGTGAATGTGAACCAGGTGCGCGTCGATCTCGGGCCGCCGCTACCGATAACCACCACACCCGTGGGTTTTGGTGCGCACTTCGGACTGGGCGCGCGCCGCGCCGTCTCGGAATTTAACGACCTGGGCGTGCGCCTGGAGCTCGACGAGGTCGCCGGTCACTCGCTGATTGGCGTTCGCCCGTTCGACTACCGCCATCGCTTCGGCGATGCGTTTGCACTGAGTCTGTTTGCCGGCGTGGATCGCTACAACCTGGCGACCCCGGCGTATTCCATGTATGCCGGCGCGGGCGCGCAGTGGCGCAACTTCATGCCCTGGCTCCCCAAGTGGGACCTGGGGTTTGATTTTCGCTACGGCCAGAACATCGCCC
>PMHN01000342.1 GCA_003156695.1 Gammaproteobacteria bacterium | reverse complement strand
CCAAGCCGGTGATCGGAGAGTTCTCCGGCTTGGCCAGCGTCTCAGATGGCACCTATAACACGGCGGATTTCGACGGGGTGATCAATCTTCCCCTCAACGACCAGTCTGCGTTTCGCCTCTCGACGCAAGGGCAGCATCGGGACAACTGGGTGGACGCCCCGTTTAATCCAGCCGGCGACCAGCATCTGGAGGGCTACGACGACTGGGCCGTGCGCATGCAATTGCTGTTCAAACCCACCGATGACTTCAGTGCACTTTTCAACGTGCATGGACGTACGCTGGACGGGTCGGCGCGCCTGTTTCGGGCCAACATAATTACCCTCGGCACCAACAGCCTCGTTCCCGGGTTCAACCCCGACGTCATCGATACCGATGGTTACAACGGCCAGTCCTACAGCAGCATCGGCGCCAACGCGCACCTGACCTGGACCACGCCGGACTTCCTCTATCAGTCGATTACGGGCTACGAGTCGATCCGGCATTACCTTACGATCGGCGACATCGACGGCGGCTACGGCCCAGGCGTGTTCGTCAACCCCGCAGCTCCCTCAGGCCCGGGGTTCCTGCCGTTCGCAGTCGAAACCGGCGGTGGAATCCAGAGTCACTACCAGCTGACGCAGGAGTTCCGCGCGGTCTCGAACCAGTCCGGTCCGCTGCAGGGGCAGGGGGGCATCTTCCTGTTCGACGAGAACGTCGAGGCCTTCGACAACGACTACGCCTACAACACCCTGGCGCTCACCGATACGACTCTCGCGCGGCAAAAAAACAATGCCGAGGCGGTCTTCGGCTCGCTCGAATACTCGTTCACGGACGCGTTCAAGCTGCGCGGCGGATTGCGCTACACCTGGGATCACAAGACCTTCGCGGTACCTTACACCGATGTCGCGGGCGGCTTGCCGCCGCCGCTGTCGGCGTCCGAGAGCACCAGCAAGCTGAACTGGGACCTCAGCCCGACATATGCCCTTTCTCAGAACGTCAATCTCTATGCGCGCGCCGCCACCGGCTTCCGCGCACCGAGCTTCGGCGCTCCCTCGGCCGGTCCGCCGCCGGTACCGGTACAGGTCGCCAAGGCCGAGGAAAACATCTCCTATGAAACGGGCATCAAAGCGGAAACGCCCGACCACCGTGCTTCGGTCGCGTTCGACATCTACTACTTCCACGTCACCGACCAGCAGCTCACCGCGGTTGGCGGCGCCGCCAATGTGACGCAGCTGCTCAACGCCAAGGACACCTACGGCAAGGGCGCGGAGCTTGATCTCGAGCTCCGCCCGCTGCAGGAGCTGCAGGTAAACCTGAGCGGCAGCTACAACTACACGCGGATCGACGACCCGACACTGGCGGTGGCGCCGTGCTTCGACTTCGGTCCCCCTCACGCCTGCACGGAGCTCAACCCGCTCAACGCCGCGGGAAACGCGCTGATCAACGGCAACCCCCTGCCGCAGGCGCCGAAATGGGTCGGTGATTTCTCCCTGCGGTACGGTGTTCCCATGGGTCCGGGAGGCGAGCTGTACTTCTTCACTGACATGTCCTACCGCACCTCGATGAATTTCTTCCTGGATGAGGAAAAGGAATTCACCGGGCCGCCGCTGTACCAGCTCGGCGCGCGACTGGGTTACTTCTGGGACCAAAAGAAGTACGAGATTGCGGTATTCTGCCGCAACTGCACCGATGAGATTCGCGTCATCGGCGGCATCAACTTCGAGAACACCACGGGCTTCATCAATGATCCGCGCATCGTCGGGGTGCAGTTCACCATGAAGTTCTAGCTGCCACACATGCTGCAGCGCCGAGTACCGGTGAGGGCGGCCTGCCTGCTGTGTGCGGCGGCGCTAATGCTAANNCCGCCCCAGCCGGTCATCATCGACACTGACATCGGCGATGACATCGATGATGCGTTTGCCCTGACCATGGCTTTGCAGGACTCTCGTCTTGAGGTGATCGGCGTAACCACCGCGTGGGGAGATACGCGCACGCGTACGTTGTTGGTCCGCCGGCTTCTCGCCACTCTTGGCCGTCGCGACATTGTGGTCGCCCAGGGGCCGGCGACCGAGGATGCGGCGCCGTTCACACAAAGGAAGTGGGCGCTCGCAGCCACCGATACGTCGCCGGCGCCGGATGCGATCGAGTTCATCCGCGAGCAGGCGCGCAAGCGACCCGGACAAATCACACTCATCGCCCTGGCGCCGCTCAGCAACATCGAAGCCCTGCAGCGACGCGACCCCGACACGCTGCACCTGCTCAAGCAGGTCGCAATGATGGGCGGTTCCATCTACGCGGGGTACAACCAGGGCGGTGCCGTCCCCGTCGCCGAGCCCAGCGCCGAGTACAACGTCGCCGCCGCTCCGACGGGCCTGCTCGTGCTGCTGCAATCCCACATCCCGGTAAAGATGTTTCCGCTCGATTCAACTCAGATCAAGTTCGACGAAGTGCGGCGCGAGCGGCTGTTCGCGTATGGATCGCCGGCCTCGGATGCTCTGGCGCTTCTGTACCACCAATGGCGGCTCCTCAACAGCTGGGGCCAGATCACCCCTACCCTGTTCGACGTGGTACCGGTTACATGGATGCTGCAGCCATCGAGCTGTCCCCTGACTGCCATGCGCATCGCCGTCGACGCACGCGGTTACACCCGGCCGGTCGACGGCAAGCCCAACGTCGCCGTCTGCCTGTCCGTCGATGAAAGCGCCACCCAGCGGCTGATTATCGACACCCTGGCACCGCGACCCCGCAAGAGCGGGAAGTGAAATCGCCGTCCGTCAGACAGCTAGCGTGCACTCTCTCGGGCGATCACCCGTAGGCACTCAGCTCGGCGCAGCTCGCGTAAGCACCGCCCGCATTGCCCACAACTCGTATACCGAAAACGGTGAGGGGTCGGGGAAGGCGAACCTCAAACAGCTGTCCATCGGCAAGCGCCGGGGGCGTCACGGCGTCGGTCCGCGGATAGAGCTCGAGCAAGGCCGCCGTCTCCCATCGCACCTTACCGTTATCGGGGACCGCAGCGTTCGCCGAGGTTGGAATCGGGCTGTGCGCCAACTCGATGCGCGGCAGTGTGGTTGTCGTGTCGAACCAGCCGCCCGTGGCGCTGACCGCACCGTGCCGGAACACCACCCGCGAGATGCTCGCGGGACTCCTCAGTATGATCGCGAACCACACCGAATCGCCGCGCTTGCCGAGCGGCGCTCCCAGATAGTTGGCCAGACCGGGATCCTGCGGGTTGACGGCGCAGTACGTATGCGGGTCCTCATCTGTTACGAATTCGGCGATGTCCGTGGCGATATGCCCACCGGCGTTGGGTTCCAGACCAAGCGACAGGACCGACAGACTGACGCGCGCAAACGCCGTGACCGCGGGCCGGTCGCGACGCGCGCGCTCCCTTCGCGTGAGCCATACGCGCCCGTTGCTGGTGTCCGCGAATGGCACCATGGACACGGTGCGCGGTTCGAGGCTCAGTTGCCCGCTGTCGTCCGGCAGCCCGACCGAGCCGCTCATTTGATAGACCTGCCGCCCGGTCCACCCCCTCGGGACCGGCGCCGGTTTGACTGCCACCGCCTCGTGAGCCTCCGTGAGGGTGACGCGATGCAGGTACGGGACGGCGGGATTCACGGCCTGCTCGAGCGAGAGCACCTGCGGTCCCCGCTGCACGAGGACATAGTCGGGGTACGTCGGCGCTCCCGATACCACTCGCGTCGGCATATCCATGCGGATGTCCAGCGTGGTGGATCGCGACCAGGTCTGCCAGACATCAAGGATCTGCCCACGTGTCCCCGCAAGCGTCCTGGAGCCGACGTTCACCTGAAAACCATGTGCCCACTCCGGGACCCGCAGTCGCACTGCAAAGTGCGTCGCGCGCGGTGCGTTCACGGTGAGCCTGACCTGGCCGTCGGCCGGAAACGCGGTCTCGGAGATCACCTCGACCGGTACTGCGTTGATCTCGAAGCGCGCCCGGCCCGGGGCGTACAGGTTCACGAGCAGTGCATCGCTCTGCAGACCCCAAGCTAATTGAGGGATCAGAGAGATTCCGCGTGGACCGCTCGACACGCAGCACAACAGCGCGTCGGTAAATTCCTTGGCCCCAGCCCATGAAGTGTAATAGGAAATGTTTCCATTGCGCCCATCCTGCGCCGCCAGCAAGTGGTTATAAACCGTGCGCTCGATCTCCTGCCCGAAACGCGCCTCACCCGTCAGGCGCAAGAGGCGCCAGTTGAGCTGCAGCCAGGTGACGGTCACGCACATCTCGCCGACGTTGGAAGACTGCAGCGACAGCAGGCGCCCGTTGGGCTGGAAGTGCTCCGCCGCACTCAGTGTCCCGGTGCGGTACAGCTGTCGGCTGACGATGTCATCCCACGCGCGCAGCACCGCATCCAGCAGTGGCCGGTCTGCCGTGAGGCGATACAGATCAACGAGACCGTTGAAGTTGGAAAGCATCTCGTAAGCCTTGCCGTTGGCGACGCGGTAAACGCTGCCAGTCTCCAGAAGAGTCGAAATGATGCGAGGCCCGCGGGGGTGATCGTAGGCGCGAACCACGTACTGGCAGAACTCCAGATGGCGCACATCCGCGGTAAATCGGTACAGTCTGCACATCGGCTCCAGCACGCTGGTCGCCGCCATCCCGATGTGCTCGCCGGCAGTGACGATGTCGCGTTGACCGGGCGCGTCGCCGAAGGTGCGCGCAAGCAGATCTCCCATCCCGCGACAAGCCCGCAGTGCGGCCGGATCTGCGGTCAGTTCGTAGTAACTGAGCAGGCCGATGAGGTTGTACTTGTGGACCCACACGTCCCAACCGGTCCAGCGGCGCGCCGCGGGATAAGTGCCCAGGTACCCATCCGGCTCCTGGCTGGCGAGCAGCGCCTTCACCATACGCTCCATGATGTGCCGCAGCCCGGCATCCTCCCGGTAGCGCACAGCGTTACACGCAGCGTCGAGGAACTTCCCGGCGTGCTCCCCTACCCATGCCGCGTCAAATTCACCAGCACTGTCCCGATGCACAAAGCCCGACAGGCAGGCGCTCTCGTCAATGTGCAGCAGCCTGCCCTGCACATTGGTTTGCATCCGCTGCGCGAACAGCCCGCGCAGTTCCTGCGATTCGAATGGGAGCGGCGTGAACTGTTCCGGCACCCGCTCTGCAACCACCGGCTCGGGGCGTCGCGGCCGGTGCGCTACCGCGCTGCGCGCCGCCGGCGCAGCGACGCCCGGGACCGCCGCGACCGCTGCCATGATCTGCATCAGTTCTCGGCGGGAAATAGTGCTCATGGCGTAAACGAAGTGCGGGTGGAGGTGTGAACCGCTGCGAGCGACTTGCTAGGGCGCGCCGCCCGCCGCCTGCTGCGCCAGCCGCTCCAGCCAGGTCTGGTGCTGCTGCGACATGCGCCGCGGAAAAACCAGTGCACCGAGCCGGCAGGCCCAGCCGTGCTGCGTTTCCTCGGTCAGCACCCGGCAACCCCCCGGCGTGTCCTCCAGGAGCCAGGCGTGGTAGGCAAAGACACCGAAGCCGCGCGCATTCCAGGCGAGCCGCTGCTGTGGCACCCACTCGAGCACTTCGGAAGTCAGGCTGACTCCGAAGGTCTTCCAGGTGAATTTCACGCCGGCACTAAGATCATCGCGAGCCGGAGGCAGCAGCTTCACGTTTGCGGAGTTCGGATACCAGGCAGGCCAGCGCGTCGCACGCACCAGCCACGCCCATACGATGCTGCGCGAGGCTGCAATAACGAACTCATTGCGCACGTACACCGGCGCGACCGCCGGAGCGAACTCCGACGGCCAGACGATGCCACCCGGTGCCTCACCCGGCAAAGGCTGCACTCACGTCCTCGAGCGAGGATGAACCCTCATCGCCGCGCGCCGTGGCAGACGGCGCCGCGGCGGAGGATGCCTGCTCGGGCACG
>PMHN01000357.1 GCA_003156695.1 Gammaproteobacteria bacterium | reverse complement strand
TGACCGGAGCTCACGCTCAATGCATCCACGCCGCCCTCGAGCTGCGCCACGCGCGCTTCCAGCACCGCGTTGGTCGGGTTGGAAATGCGGCTGTAGCGGTAGCCCTCCACCTCGAGGTTGAATAATGCCGCGCCGTGTGCCGCGCTGTCGAAGGAGTACGCGACCGTCTGGTAGATGGGCACCGCGACGGCCTTGGTCGTGGGATCCGAATCGAACCCGCCATGCAGGGCAATCGTCTCTGGCTTCATGCTGTATTCCCCGCATCCACAGTCAGCGTGATGCCGGTAATGTTCTTCGCCTTCTCGCTCATGAGGAACTCCACTGCGGCGGCCACGTCCTGCGGAACGGCCATGCGCTTGAGCGCGCTGCGGCGCACGATCTGCGCGCGCTGCTCCTCACCCAGGTCGGCCGTCATCTCGGTGCTGATGAATCCCGGGGCGACGGCGTTCACGGTTATACCCAGCGAGCCCACCTCGCGCGCCAGCGAGCGCGTGAATCCCACGAGCGCCGCCTTGGTGGCCGCATACGCCGACAGGCCGGGATAGCCTGTGGAACCTACGATGGAGCTGATGTTGACGATACGCCCGGCGCGCTCGAGCATCATCGTGCGCACCACGTACTTGCTGAGCACCAGCGGCGCGATGACGTTGAGGCGCATCAGCTGCTCGATGTCAGTATCGCGCATCATGGCCAGCACTCCGGCCGTGCCCAGACCGGCATTGTTCACCAGTCCGTAGACGGGCCCGAACTCCTTGCGCACCCGGGATACGAAGTCGGCAATCCCTGGCGTGTCGGTAAGGTCGATTGGGCGAAACTCGATCGCCCCTCCCCCCGCGTGCGCCACGGCCGCGGTTGCTGCCGTGAGTCCGGCCGTCGCGCTGCGGGCCACTGCGATCACGCGGTCGCCGCCGGCGGCAAGCGTGGAGGCGATCGCAAGCCCCAGGCCCCGGCTGGCCCCGGTCACGATGATGTTACGCATTCGGGCGCACCAGCTTTCCGGCGAGTGAGACTTCGAGCGCCGGCACGATGCGGATCACGGTAGGGACCTTGTGCGCCGGCAGGGCACGCCGGCAGGCCGCGAGGATTTCCTGCGTCAGAGCCTCGTCAGCCGGCCGCTCGCGCGCGCCGCTGACGTGCTCCGCCAGCACGACCTCCGCCGTCACCACCGCTCCGGTGATCGGGTTACGCCGCGCCCTGGCGAGCGACATGCGCACCCACGGATGAGAGTTGATCACCGCCTCGACCTCCTCCGGATGTACCTTAAGGCCACCGACGTTAATGATCCCGCCGGCGCGGCCGACGAAGTGATAGCGCTCGCCGCGCAGCTCGACGCGGTCGCCCGTGTCGACGAAGCCGTCGGCGCGCCGCAGCGCACCCGCCTCCTCGCCAAGATACCGCACCGCATTTCCGGGCGAGCAAATCTGCAGCGTATCGGCCATCACCCGCAGCTGCGTTTCTCCGTCCGCCGTACGCAGGAGCTCGGCCGGAAAGCCGGCCCGGCCATCGCCGACTTCGAACGCAACGCCCGCCTCGGTGGAGGCGTAGGCATGCGCTATGCGCGCGCGCGGGTAGGCGGCGCGCAGGCTGTCGAGGATCGCCTGGTCGGCGATCTCTCCGGACAGGCGCACGTAGGCTGGCGCCAGCGCCGCGGTCGTACCGCTCATCAGTGCCCGGCGCCAGTGTGATGGCGTGCCGGAAATATGCGTCACCCCCGCGGTGCTTGCGCGCGCGAAGAAATCCCCCACCGGCTCGTCCGGCGCTGACAGCACGAGCGAGCCGGTATGCATGGCGCGCAGGAACACCTGCAGTCCGCCGTAACGGCGGATGTCGTAAAACGTGCTCCACAGGGCGCTGCCGGGCGCCGGTGCACGCTGCGCCAGCACACTCGTGAGGCTCGCGAGCGTGTGCAGGACCAGCTTCGGGGCGCCCGTCGTGCCGGACGTCAACAACACCCACTCGGTCGCATGGGAGCGGCGCCGCGAGAGTTCTCCGCGGACCGGCGCCGCCGTAACGGTCACGGTGTGCGCCATGACGGTGCCGCAACTCTCCGGCGCTTGCGCATCGCGCACCCAGGCGTCCGCGCCCGCGGTGGCGATCACGTGCGGGAAATGCTCGCTCGCCAGATCTGGCGGGCACAGCACCAGGCGCTGCGCGACGCCGTCAAGCTCGATCAGCGCCAGCGCGGCACTTAACTGATCATGGGTGGCGACGAGGACCGTGCGGCCGCGCAACTCCTCGAGATGGCCGCCGAGGCACGAGGCGCGCTCAAGATCCGCGAGTTCGACGCGCGCGCGTACGTCATGGATCGCGCCCGGCGCAGCACCGCCGGCTGCGGTTATTGCGCCCCACAGCCATGGCGAATCATTTGTGACGATGGTCGTGACGCCCTCTTGTGCGCCATTCTATACGCCCCTTACGCCGCGGCGCTGGCGCCCAGGCCATCAGGCAGGCGCGCGCGATCGGCGGCCGGCAAAATGATCACGACCGCCAGGCCGCCCCCGGCGAGGTTGCGCGCTTCGATGCTGCCGGCGTGCAGCGCAATCGCGCGTGCCGCGATCGCAAGTCCCAGGCCCTCGCCACCGCCGCCACGATGTTCGCGGGCGCTCTCGACCCGATAGAAGGGCTCGAAAATGAGCTGCAGATCCTTCTCCGGCACGCCCGGTCCGCGATCGCTGACGGCGACCTCGACGCTGCGGGGTTGCGTGCCGCGCTCCGCCAGCGCGCGCGCGCCGACGCTCACCAGCGCCCCGGCGGGACTGTAGCGCACGGCGTTGCGGATCACGTTCTCGAAGGCGCTGCGCAGCAGTTCCGGGTCCCCGGCGACCGTGAGTCCCTGCTCCGCCTGCAGGTTCACGAGGCACCCCTGCGCGTCCGCCTCGATCATGACGTCGCTGGCGATGTTCTTGAGCAGCTCGTCGATATCGATGCGCACCTGGTCCAGGGAGTGCACGGGCTGCTCCAGGCGCGCAAGCCGCAGCGTGCGCGCGATCAGTTGCTCGAGCCGGTCCGCCTCGCAGCCAACGCGCGCGAGGTGACGCTCAGCGACACCCTCCTCGCGCCGCGCGAGCGACAGTGCCAGCTGCAAGCGTGTGAGGGGCGAACGCAGCTCGTGCGACACGTCACGCAGCAGCTGCTGCCGCGTGTCGAGCAGATGCTGCAGACGCTGCGCCATGGTGTCGAGATCGGCGGCGAGTAACCCCAGGTCGTCCCGTCGCCCCTTGAGCGCCGGCAGAACACGCACGTTGAGATCCCCTGAGGCCATCTGCCGGGTTGCGAGCCGCAGCCGGTCCACCGGGGAAGCGAGGTAGCGGGCGAGCAGGAAACACAGCGCGCCGCTCACGACGAGCGCGATCAGCAGGATGGATAGCGGGACGCCCGGCAACTCCAGTTCACCGAACAGGCGCGGGTTCTCGCGGACGGGGCCGACGACGACGTGATAGCTGCTGCCATCGGCGCCAACCAGCACCAAAGCCCCGCCGATGGGCGCGATCGATCCGGGCGCCGTGGCGTGTGCTGCCGCGCGCGTGCTCTTCGCAGCACTCGCCCCACCCGCGCCACCCGCGCCGCTCAGGAACTGCGGCAGCGGACGGCCGAGCATCTCTTTGCCCGCGGGGTCCACCACGAACGTGCGGCTGAAAGGCTCACCGGACAGCGCTTCCAGCCAGTCCTTGAGTGCTGCCGGGCCGCCGGACTCGAAGGCGCGCGCCGCCTGGGCATACAGTTGTCCGCGCTGCACCCATGGGCGGTCGGTACGGTGCGCCGTCGCATTGACTGCCACCGTGAGTGTGCCGACGAGAATCAGTGCCAGCGCCACCCAGAAGGCCAGGAAAATCCGCCAGTAGAGCGAGTGCATGGCTACGGAAGCGCTGGCGTGCCACTGCGTTCGGAGACGAGCACCAGCGCGTAACCTGCGCCGCGCACGCTCTTCACGCTGACGCGGTCCGTGTGCCGCGTGAGCTTGCGGCGCACGTTACTCACGTGCGTATCGAGGCTGCGATCCGTCGGCAGCAGTCTGCGGCCGAGGGCCTGCAGCATCAGCTCCTCGCGCGAAACGGTGCTCGTGTCGGCGCGCACCAGCAGCTCGAGGATCCTCAGCTCCGCCGAAGTGAGTTCGAGGTCCTGGTCAGCGACGTCGGCGCGCCGCGCCCGCAGGTCGAGCCGCAGCGGCCCCCACTGCAGCACGCTGCCCGTGGGCGCCTCCCCGGGCGCACGCCGCAGCACCGCACGGATGCGCGCCACGAGCTCCCGCGGACTGAAGGGCTTGGCGAGATAGTCGTCCGCTCCCAACTCCAGTCCCACCACGCGGTCCACTTCCTCGCCGCGCGCGGTCAGC
>PMHN01000171.1:9488-9612 GCA_003156695.1 Gammaproteobacteria bacterium | reverse complement strand
TGCTGGAGAACATCTACCGGCACATCGAGGCCGGCCTGTCTCCCTACGAGGCCGCGGTCAAGGGCGCCGGGGAAATCGGTTTCACCATCCTCTCCATCAGCATCTCGCTGGTGGCGGTGTTCAT
>PMHN01000171.1:0-9471 GCA_003156695.1 Gammaproteobacteria bacterium | reverse complement strand
CGCCGATGATGTGCGCGCTGTTCCTGCGCGACGAGAAACACGTCCAGCACGGCCGCTTCTACCTGACCCTCGAGCGTGGCTTCCAGTGGATGGTGGATCACTACACCCGTGGGCTCGACTTCGTGCTGCGCCACCAGCGCGCAACGCTTGTCACCTTCATCATCACAGTGGCGATCGCCGGGATCATGTACGTGATCGTGCCCAAGGGNNTTCTTCCCGCAGCAGGACACCGGGATCATCGCGGGACTTACGGATGCGCCCGAGGACGTCTCGTTCGACGCCATGCTGCACCTGGAGGGCAGCCTCACCGACGTGCTCGCCAAGGACCCGGGGGTCGAGAGCTGGGCCGCGTTCGTCGGCGGCTCGCGGCCGCTGAACAACGGCTTTGTGATCCTGGGACTGAAGCCGCGCGATCAGCGCGACGCCACCGCCGACCAGATCATCGACCGCCTGCGCAAGAAGATCGCCGTCGTCCCCGGCGGCACGGTGTTCCTGCAGGCCGCGCAGGACCTGAACGTGGGCGGACGCCTGTCGCGCACGCAGTACCAGTACACGCTGCAGGATCCCAATCTCGATGAGCTCAACAGCTGGGCGCCGCGCCTGCTGGCGGAACTGAAGAAACTGCCGCAGCTGCGCGATGTGGCCTCCGATCAGCAAAGCAGCAGCACCAAGCTCGCGCTCGTCATCGACCGCGACCAGGCCGCGCGCTTCGGCATACAACCGGCGCTGATCGACAACACGCTCTACGACGCTTTCGGACAGCGTGAGGTGACGCAGTACTTCACGCAGCTGAACAGCTACCACGTGGTGCTGGAGGTCTCACCAGCGCTCCTCGGGGATACTGACACCCTGAACAAGATCTACATCAAGTCACCGGTCACGAACCAACAGGTGCCGCTGTCGGCATTCGTGCGCTACGACACCGGCCACACGAGCTACCTGTCGATCAACCATCAGGGGCAGTTCCCCGCCGTGACGCTGTCCTTCAACCTCGCTCCCAACGTCTCCCTCGGCGAGGCGGTGACGGCGATCCAGAAGCAGGCGGCGACGATTCGCATGCCGGCCGCCATCCTCGGCACCTTCCAGGGCACCGCGCAGGCCTTCCAGGCATCGCTGAAGACCGCGCCATTCCTGATCCTGGCGGCGCTGCTCGCCGTCTACATCATCCTGGGCGTGCTGTATGAGAGTTACATCCATCCGCTGACCATTCTCTCGACGCTGCCTTCAGCCGGCGTCGGCGCACTCCTCATGCTCATGCTGTTTCACTTCGATCTGTCGGTGGTGGGATTGATCGGCATCATTCTCCTCATTGGCATCGTCAAGAAGAACGGCATCATGATGGTTGATTTTGCGATCCACGCCGAGCGCGATCAGCACCTCTCGCCCGAGGCCGCGATCCGCCAGGCGTGTCTCCTGCGCTTCCGTCCGATCATGATGACCACCATGGCGGCGATCCTGGGGGCGCTGCCACTCATGCTCGGACGCGGTACCGGCTCGGAGCTGCGCCAGCCGCTCGGCTATACGATGGTGGGAGGGCTGGTGTTGAGCCAGATGCTGACGCTGTTCACAACGCCCGTGATCTACCTGTACCTGGATCGCCTGGTGGTACGCTGGGCGCGCAAGCACCCGCACACTGAAACCGCGCCCCCGGCTGCCGGCGACTCCGGCCCGGCCGAGGGCCTGCAGGCGGCGCCGTGAAAATACTGGTGGTCGAGGACAACGCGCGCGTGGCACGTTTCGTCACCCAGGGGCTGCGTGAGGCCGGACACACCGTGGACCACGCCGACAACGGCCGCGACGGCATGTTCACCGCCGCCAGCGAGCCGTACGATGTCATCGTCATGGACCGCATGCTGCCGGGCAACATCGATGGCCTCGCCATCATCGAAGCGCTGCGCAAGGCGGGCAACCGCACGCCGATCCTGATCTTAAGCGCGCTGGATGCCGTGGATGAGCGCATCCGCGGACTCAAGAGCGGCGGGGACGACTACCTCACCAAGCCCTTCGCGTTCGGGGAGCTGCTGGCGCGCGTCGACGCCCTCGGCCGGCGCAGCTCCGGCGGCGATACCGACCGCGCCCTGCAGGTGGGGGACCTGCGCATGGACCTGCTGTCGCGCCGGGTCACCCGTGGCGCCCGCCTCATCACCCTGCAGCCGCGCGAATTCAAGCTGCTCGAGTACCTGATGCGGCACGCCAATCAGGTCGTGACGCGTACCATGCTGCTGGAAGCGGTATGGGACTATAACTTTGACCCGCAGACCAACGTCGTGGACGTGCACATCAGCAAGCTGCGCCAGAAGATCGAGCTCGACAGCGAGCGCCCGCTGGTGCGCACGGTGCGCAACGCCGGCTACATGATGTGCGAGCATGATCAGGCTTAACCGCTCCTCGGCGGTCACCTGGGCGGTCGGCTATGTGCTGCTGGGGCTCGCAGCCCTCGCCGCCTTCGCGGTGCCGCTGTGGTACGCGTGGAACGTGACGATCTTCTCCGGCCGCCAGGAGATCCTGCGCGACGATGCCCAGCGCCTCACAGAGCTGTTCAACCGCTACGGCGAAGGCGGGCTGACGGCCTACATCAACGCCCGCGTCGGCATGCAGATTGCGGGCGAGCGCACCCTCTTGCTCACCGACAGCGCTTACCGGCCCCTGGCCGGGAATCTGAAGGTGTGGCCACGGGACATTCCCGACAAGCCCGGCACCCAGGCCGTGATGGCGGACCTCGCCGGGCAGCCGACCCATACGCTCCTGGTACGCACCACGCTGCCGGGGGGCTATCACCTGCTGGTGGGACGCGATCTGGCGTTGTTCCTGCCGCTCGAGCGACGCTTCACTTTCGGACTCATCGCCGCCGTCACGTTCCTGTTCCTGGTTGGCGTCGCCGGCGCCATCCTCATCCGCCGCGAGCTGCTGGCGCGCGTGCAGGGCATCCGCCAGACGGTCTCGGCCATAATGCAAGGGGATCTCAGGCACCGGTTGCCGATCCGGCGCACCAACGATGAGCTCGACACGCTCTCGCAGACCATCAACGGCATGCTCGATCACATCGAGCATCTGATTTCGGGCATCAGCAACGTATCCAACTCCATCGCACACGATCTGCGCACGCCGCTGGCGGAACTGCGCTCGCGCCTGGAGGAGCTGGCACTGACACGGCCGGCCCCTGCCGAGACCTTCGCCGAAGTCGACGCCGCGGTCGCGGACGTCGACCGGGTGATCCGTATCTTCAATGCGCTGCTGCGCCTGGCGGAACTCGACACCGGCGCACGCCGCTCTGGCTTCGTGCCCGTAGACGCGGCGGCGGTGACCGCCGAAGTCGTGGAGTTCTACGAGCCGGCGGCGGAACTGAAGGGCGTGGCGTTCTCCTTCGCGAGCGACGGCGTCGCCGCGGTGGCCGGGGACCCGGTGCTGCTGGCGCAGGCGGTAAGCAATCTGATCGATAACTCCCTGAAGTGCGTCGCCGTACACGGCGCCATCAGCGTGCACGTCGGGCGACGCGCCGACGGCGCGGTCGAAATCGCCGTGGCGGACGACGGCCCGGGCATCGCGGACGCCGACAAGCCCAAGGCCGCTGAGCGCTTCTTCCGCGGTGACCTGAGCCGTGGCACTCCGGGCGTGGGGCTGGGCCTGTCGATCGTCGACGCGGTTGCGAAGCTGCACGGCGGAGTGCTGCAGCTGCTCGACAACAATCCGGGCCTGCGCGCGCAGATGGTACTGCCGGTTACATCTGCGCGGACCAACCGCTAAACGCTCGAGACTGCGCCGCAGGCGCAATGGCGCCGCGCTGTAAGATGCCCCATGTCCGAGACCGAGCATCCGCGCCCGATCCGCTCGTTTGTGATCCGCCNNGGCCGCATCACGCCGGCGCAGGAACGCGCGTTCGTGGCGCTGTGGCCGAAGTATGGCGTGGAACCCACGCTGCAGAGCCTCGACTGCGGTGCGCTCTTCGGCCGTGCGGCGCCGCGCACCGTGGAGATCGGCTTCGGTAACGGCGAGAACCTCCTCAGACTCGCGCGTGAGCATCCCGAGCGCGACTACTTAGGCGTTGAAGTGCACCGCCCCGGCATGGGCCGGCTGCTGCTCGCGCTCGCTGAGCACGGGCTGACGAACGTGCGCGTCATCTGCCACGACGCGGTGGAAGTGCTGGCGCGGCTGATCGCGCCGCAGGCGGTGCAGGAAATACTCATCCTCTTCCCCGACCCGTGGCCCAAGAAGCGCCACCACAAGCGCCGCCTCATTCAGCACGCCTTCGTGGAGCTGGCGGCGAGCCGCTTAAGCGCTGGCGGCGTGCTGCGGCTCGCTACCGACTGGGAGCCCTACGCACTGCAGATGCTCGCCGTGCTTGGGGCCAGCCCCGGATTTGAGAATCTCGCCCCTGATTCGCGGTTCGTGCCCCGGCCACCCGAGCGCGTGCCGACGCGTTTTGAGAAACGCGGCGTACGCCTTGGGCATGAGGTCTGGGATCTGGCGTTCCGGCGCCTCTAGTCCATGGGGCGAAATCGCGTGCCGCGATNNAGGCGTGACTTTGGCCGGCTGCAGCCTTGGTTAGCTCACCCCGAATGTCTGCCGCAAGCCGTCGAGCACGAACTGCACCGCGAGCGCGCCTAAGATCACGCCCAAGAGCCGGCTCGCCACGTTGGCGCCGGTCACGCCGATCACGCCCATCAGACGGTCAGCCAGCAGCAGACAAAAGAGCGCGATCGCCAGCACCACGATCGCCGCGACGGAGAGGCCCAGGAACAGCGTGATGTTCGCGAACGGATGCACCGGCCCGAACCACAGGAGAATGGTGGCGAGCGCTCCGGGACCGGCGATGAAGGGAAAAGCCAGTGGAAACACCGAGATGTCGGCGCGCTGGCGGGCTTCCGCGGCCTCGTCGCTGGAGGTGCGCGTGCCCGATTGACGCGCGAACACCATCTCGAGTGCCAGCAGAAACAGCAACAAGCCGCCGAAAATGCGAAACGCCTCGAGACTGATCCCCATCAGTTTCAGGAACCCCGCGCCGCCAATCGCGAATAACAGGAGAATCGCGGCTGCAACGCTTACGGCCTTGCAGGCCATGCGACGTTTGTACTGCGCCGCGGCACCGGTGGTAAGACCCGTGAACAGCGGGATGAGTGAAATGGGTTCGACCACCACGAAGAACACGACGAAGAATTTCAGCGGTTGTTCGAACATGGGTGGTCTTGCGATTGTTCTTGAAAGCCAGAGGGGCGAGGCGCAACATAAATTATAGAGCGCACGCGTGATCTTAAAGCACCACGNNCCGGGTATCGGCGACTGGTATCGCCTGACGGGTGGCGAGCTGTTCGAGGTTGTCGCCCTCGATGAGGACGATGGCACCATCGAACTGCAGTACTTCGACGGCACCATCGAAGAGATGGACGTGGAGGACTGGGACGCCAAGTGGGAGGATGGCGAGATGGAGGCGGCCGAGGCTCCTGAGGACTGGAGCGGCTCGGTGGACGTCGAGGCCACCGCCGAGGAAGGCCGGGTACCGGATTCTTCCGGCGAGGACCGCGAGCTGCGCGCGAGCTCCCTCGAGGGCATTGATCTCTTCGAATAGCAGCGCGAACGCAAGCGCGCTAAGAGCGATCCAGGTTTGCCCTAGGTACTGCGCTCATCGAGCGCCGTAATCCTCGCGCGCATCAGCCACACCATCGCCAGGCCCGGTAGCGCGATGAGGAAACTCGTCGCGTAGTAGCTGTACCACCCCCCGTGGTCGGCAACCCAGCCGGCCGGGTACCCGAGACTGTAGCGCGGCAGCAGCGCCAGCGCCGAGAGCAGCGCGTATTGGAAGGCGCTATAGCGCGCATCGCACAGCGCCATGATGAGCGCCACCAGCGCGACGTTGCCCATCGCGGCAGTCAGGTGCTCGATGCCCACTGCGGCCGCCATGATCGGCCAGCTCTTGCCGGCGAGCGCCAGCGCGCAGTAGAGCAGGTTGCTCAGTGCCTGCAGCACGCCGAAGGCGAGCATCGAACGCAGCAGCCCCAGCCGCACCATGAGCACACCGCCCAGCACCGCACCGGCAAGGCTGCCGCCGGTGAAGATGAACTTCACGATGACGCCGATTTCGGTCTTGGTGAAACCCACATCCATCATGAACGGCGTGAACAGCTTGTTGGCGAACGCATCCCCGATCTTGAACAGCAGCACGACGCCGATAAGCGACAGCGCGCTCGGCGTGCCGAGGAGTTCCCTGAGCGGCTCGACGACCGACTCAGTGAGGCTGCGCGGTCGGTAGGTGTTGTGCGAGCTCGGGGCGCGCACGGTCGCGACGACGAACAGCAGCATGAGCGCTGCGAGGAGCAGGAACGCCGGCCGCCAGCCGAAATAATCGGCGACCACTAGCGCCATAGCGAACGCTATATAGGATGCGAAGCGGTAGCCGAGATTCGTGGCCGCGGCGGCCAGCCCGCGCTCGCTCGGCAGCGATACGTCGGCCCGCCAGGCATCGATGGCAATGTCCTGGGTGGCAGAGAAAAACACCACGGCAAGCGCACACACGGCGATCGGCGTGAGCGACACCCGCGGATCCTGCAGCGCAAGCAGGGCGATGCCGGCGGCGAGTGCGATCTGCATCACCAGCATCCAGCCGCGGCGGCGGCCGAGGAACGGCATGGGAAAGCGATCGACCAACGGCGCCCACAAGGGCTTGAGCAGATACGGCAGCGCCACGTACGACATCAGGCCGATGGTCGTGTTGCTTCTGCCCAGGTCCTTCAGCCAAGCCTGCAGGGCGCTCTCGGTGAGCTGGTTGGGGAATCCGGAGGCTGCTCCCAGCACCAGGATCGCGAGCATCTTCGGGCTCGCGAGCACCTCGCGCAGTCGTGGCCGGCCGCCGCTTGCGGCGGCGTTCAAAGATCGTAGTCCATGATGAGCGGCGCGTGATCCGAAAAGCGCTTCTTCTTATATATGGTAGCCGCGCGCGCCCTGCCAGCAAGCCCGCCGCTCACCACCTGGTAGTCGATGCGCCAGCCGACGTTGTTGGCTCGCGCCTGGCCGCGGTTCGACCACCAGGTGTACAGATCCGCCCCGGGGCGCACCTCGCGGAACGCGTCCACGTAGCCAGCCGGCCCGAAGAGCCCATCCATCCAGGCGCGCTCTTCGGGCAGGAAGCCGGAGTTCTTCTGGTTGGACTTCCAGTTCCTGAGGTCAATGGCGCGGTGGGCGATGTTCCAGTCACCCGCGAGGATGTAGTGCCGGCGGCGCCGGGCGAGGCGCGAGAGGTGCGGGCTGAAGGCCTCGAGGAAACGGAATTTGGACGCCTGGCGCTCGGGCCCCGCGGAGCCCGATGGCAGGTACAGCGACACGACCGACAGATCCCCGACCTGCGCCTCGATATAGCGTCCTTCGCCGTCGAACTCAGGGATGCCAAAGCCGCGCAGCACGCGCTCTGGCTTCACGCGCGAGTACAGCGCCACGCCCGAGTAGCCCTTGCGCTCAGCGTCGCTGAAGTAACCGTGATAACCCGGAAGCCGCACATCGTGGCCGACGAGCTGCTCCTCCTGGGACTTGGTCTCCTGCAGACAGATGAAGTCCGCACGCTGCCGGCGCAACCAGTGGAACAACCCCTTGCCCGCGGCGGAGCGGATTCCACAGACATTGACGGTGATGACACGCATCAGCGCATCATATGACATGCAGGAATACCAACTCACGTTCCTTGAGCTGGCGCTGCAGCGCGACGCGCTGCGTTTCGGGCGCTTCACGCTCAAGTCCGGTCGCGAGAGCCCGTACTTCTTCAACGCCGGCCTCTTCAGTGACGGCGAGGCGGCCGTGGTGCTCGGACGCTGCTATGCCGCAGCGATCGTGCACTCCGGGATCGGCTTCGACATGCTCTTCGGTCCCGCTTACAAAGGCATCCCGCTTGCGACCGCGACCGCGGTGGCGCTCGCGAGCCTGCACGGGCGCAGTGTCCCCTACGCGTTCAACCGCAAGGAGGCGAAGGATCACGGCGAGGGCGGCCGCGTCGTCGGCAGCGCACTCGCCGGGCGCGTGCTGATCATCGACGACGTGATCACCGCCGGCACCGCGGTACGCGACTCGCTCGATATCATTCGCGCCGCGGGCGCGACCCCGGTGGGGGTGGCACTCGCACTCGACCGCCAGGAGCGTGGCCAGGGAGTGCTGACCGCGGTGCAGGAAGTCGAAAAGGACTACGGCCTGAAATGTGTGAGCATCGTCACACTCGCGGACCTGATCACAGCGCTGGCGGGTCCGGTCGGCGGACCAAAGCGCATTTCCGCCGAACAGCTCTCAGCTCTCACGGCCTACCAGGCCCGTTACGGCGGGGGTTGAGGCTTGCCAGCCACCAGCGTGTGGCGGGAATATAGGCAAATGCTCAAGCGCCCTTTGCAGCTGCTGTGGATAGTACTGTCGGTGATGGCAGTGTGCGGCGCCGCGCGCGCGGCGTCACCCACCTCGAGCTCAAAGCAGGGTGTCGCCTACCGCTGGGTCGATGAAGATGGCGTGGTGCACTACGGTGACCACGTCCCGCCGCAGGACACCGGCAAGGACCGCGTCATTCTCAACAACCGCGGGGTCGAGGTCGGTCATCTGGATGCGCAGAAATCCGCAGAGCAGATTGCAGTTGACGAACGCGCCCGCGCGGCCGCCATCAGGCAGAAGGAGCACGACAGCTTCCTCATGACCACCTACACCTCGGTCAAGGACATCGAGGCGCTGCGCGACGCGCGCCTGACGCAGATGAAAGCGCAGGGAGCTGCCGGTGAGCAGTACGTGGAAAGCCTGCGCTCGCGACTCGCGACGCTGCAGGAGCGCGCCATACTTTACAAGCCCTACAGCGACCGCCCGGATGCGCGCCGCATGCCGGATGATCTGGCGGAAAACCTGGTGCGCACCGTGAATGAGCTGCGCGTGCAAACCAGCGCCTACGCTGCCAATGACGAAGCGGAGCGCCAGCTGCGCTCACAGTTTCAGGCCGATATCGAGCGCTACCGCGAACTGAACACCGTGCACGTGAACTGAATCCCGCGCGGGCGGCGTGCGCCTGCGCTCGTTCGCTAGTGCTGGCCCGAGTGTCCGAAGCCTCCCGCGCCGCGCGCGGAACCCTCGAAGTCCGCCACCACCTCGAGTTCCACCTGCACGACGGGCACTACGACGAGCTGTGCGATGCGCTCGCCGGGGCGGATGGTGAAGGGCTCCGCCGAGCGATTCCAGCACGACACCATCAACTGCCCCTGGTAGTCCGAGTCGATGAGGCCGACGAGATTACCGAGCACGATGCCGTGCTTATGCCCAAGGCCCGAGCGCGGCAGGATCACGGCGGCGAGCGCCGGGTCGTCGAGGTGAATTGCGAGCCCGGTGGGAATGAGTTCGGCGCGCCCGGGTTGCAGCGTCACGGGCGAAGCCAGGCAGGCGCGCAGGTCGAGTCCAGCCGAGCCGGCGGTGGCATACACCGGCAGCGGGAATTCCCCGCCGATACGCGCATCCAGGATGCGCACCTTG
>PMHN01000268.1 GCA_003156695.1 Gammaproteobacteria bacterium | reverse complement strand
TTGCAGACGTGGTTCAGCTTGCAGGGGGGCTTACGCCCGAGGCCGACACGGCGAAAACGGCGCTCACGCGCATCGATGCGAATTTGCATCGGGTTGTGGTCCGCGTTGATCTGAGTGCTCGCGCGGGTCAGGCCGAGTTGGTGCACGACGGCGACAGCTTGCGGATCTCGCGCCTGCGTCCCACGCTCGATGCCGGAATCCTGGTACAGGGCTACGTATATACCCCCGGCTCGTTTGCCTATCGTTCGGGCATGCGGCTCACGGACGTGCTGCGTTCGGTTGACGATCTGAAGCCCAGCGCCGACCTGCATTACATCCTGATCCGACGGGAACTGCCTCCGGATCGGCGCATCACGGTGTTATCTGCCGATTTGTCGGCTGCGCTGCGCGACCCGGGTTCGGCCGCGGATGTGCCCCTGATGGCGCGTGACCGCATCATGGTTTTCGATATGCAGTCGAGCCGGGACCGGGTCATCCACCCGCTGCTCGATGAGCTGAAGCAGCAGTCCAACATCGGGCTCCCGGATGAAGTGGTGCGCATCGGCGGACGCGCCAACGTACCCGGCGAGTACCCGTTCCAGAGTGGCATGACGGTGTCGGACCTGATCAGAGCCGGTGGCGGCCTAAGCGACGCGGCCTACGGCGGCAGCGCCGAGCTCACGCGCTACAACGTGGTACATGGGGAGTCGCGCCAAACCGAGCTCATCCGCATTGATCTTGCGGCGGTGCTGCGCGGAGAGCCGACCGCGAACCTGAGGCTTGAGCCCTTTGACAGCCTCAGCATCAAGGAGGTCCAGGCATGGACCGACCAGGAGACAATCACGCTGCGCGGGCAGGTGAAGTTTCCCGGCAGATATTCGGTTACACCGGGCGAGACTTTGAAGTCGGTGTTGGAACGCGCCGGCGGTCTGACGCAGTACGCATTCGCCGAGGGCAGCGTGTTCACCCGCGCCGAACTGCGTGACCGCGAGCAGAAGGAGCTGGACATGCTTGCAGTGCGCATGCAGAACGACATCGCATTCGTCGCGCTGCAGGGCACTGTTGCAAACCAGGCCGGGGCGGCCTCGGCCCTGATGGTCGGCCAGTCGCTGCTCGCTCAGCTGCACGCGGCCCGGGCCGTGGGCCGGCTGGTGATCAACCTGCCGCGTCTGCTGCGCGCACCAATCGGGTCGCCGTACGATGTGGTGCTGCGTGATGGAGACCAATTCATCGTGCCGAAACTCCAGCAGGAGGTGACGGTGATCGGCGAGGTGCAGACGGTGACTTCGCACCTGTACCGGCCGGGGCTGTCGCGTAGCGCTTACATCGCCATGAGTGGCGGCGAGACCGTGCGCGCCGATCACAGTCGCATCTACGTCGTGCGCGCGGACGGCAGCGTCGTCGCCAACGGAGGTGGTGGCGGCTGGTTCCGCAACTCAAATATGGCGATCGAAGCGGGGGACACCATAGTGGTGCCGCTGAACGCGGAGCATATGCCGCCGCTGCCGCTATGGCAGGCGGTGTCGCAGATCCTCTACAACGTTGCGATCGCGGTGCTTGCCGTGCACGAGTTCTAAAGCGCGACCATGCCCTGACGAGTTCGTGTGGTGCCTGACGCCGCTACAGCTGCTGTCCACGTACGGCACGGCGTGGCTCCTGACCGCCGTGGTCGCGGTGCCGCTCGCGCCGCTATGCGCGGTGCAGCTGTGGGCGCGGTGGTACTTGAGTGACCTGCTACGAGCTCTCCGCAGGATTAAATACAGGACTTGACATCAACGACGACGATCCCGGGATTTCTTTCATTCAGGCCGGTTTGTGCTTTTCTTTTGGATCTCAAGTAGACGTTATAAGCGCCGGCCAGCGATCTATATACGAGCGGCGTCCTCTTTAGCCACTCTTTGAAACGTTTGGACGTTCCGGCTGTTCGAGGCACCGGGGTTACTCTGTTTTCCCACTCGTGCACGTAGTGAAGCTGCTGGACCTCGGTGTGTGAAAAATCCGTCCTGCTAAGGACCGTTCGTACCAGCACATACAATGGTGTGGACGATGAGACATTTACACGCTCACCGGCTGCCGGTTCCTTGACTCGATACCATTTAGCGGTGTTGGCCAGGTCTGCCAGGAAGACTTCAGTCTCGATGTAGCCATTGCTCTTNNGAGAAAAAAAGCTCCGGAGAAAATTGCCACAATCCGTGCCCACAAAAATTGTTTGCAGGAAGGACGTGCAATAGCTGTCCGCCGCGCTTGCAGAGTTGCGAACAGTTCTTGAACGCCTGGGGAGCGTTATAAATGTGTTCCAACGTTCCCATATCCAGAACCGTATCGTACTTTTGATATAGATCCCCAGGTAATGGTTCGTTGAAATCGTGGATGTGAGTCGCTTTCTCGTACGCTGATTTGTCTATTGACTCGACTCGGGTTGCATCGAAGCATTCGGTTAGCAGTTCTTCACAATAGGGTTGCTCTGCGTAGGAGCGGCAGGTGCCGAGCAACTCCTCGAGAATTGGTTTGAGAACAAGAACGCCCTGGCGCCCGAGGGTGATGGTGTCACCGAACGGTTTCCTTGCTCTGGCGTACCTCAGGAAGTTCAGTCCGTGATTATCTATTCCCATTTCGGCTGCCCCGCTTTCCGGAGCGAATCTTGGCATCGAACCGCTTCTGCAGCCACTGCCTTGCGGCAAATCGCTGCACGCGCGACGCTGACCGGCGCGACTTCTCCGAGCCAGTCACCGGACGTTGACTCATAGCAGGCGGGGGCCTATATTCTCGGCCGTTCATGCTGTGAACACACCAGTGCCCGGTTCGCATTTCATGTCCAGGGAGCAATGGCGCGCACGCAATTTCATGATCAGGGGCGAGCCGACACTGCAGTGGTATCTCATACATACCAAGCCGCTTGCTGAGCGGCTGGCACAGGCGAATCTGGAGCGGCAGGGCTATTGCACATATCTGCCGCAGGT
>PMHN01000037.1 GCA_003156695.1 Gammaproteobacteria bacterium | reverse complement strand
CTCGAAGGCGTTCGTGGACGAGCACTTCGCGTTCGACGGCCAAGCCATTTCGGGCACGCCCCAGCAGCAGGAGCGCTGGAAGCGCGGCGTGGACGCTACCTCGGCAGCCCTGGGCGAGGCGATCGGCAAGCTCTACGTCGAGAAATATTTCCCGCCTGAAGCAAAGGCCCGAGCCGAGGAAATGGCCAACAACGTATTGAAGGCCTTCGCGGCGCGGCTGGACCGGCTGNNTCCGGACAAGTGGCGCGACTATTCTGCCCTGCGGGTCGTCCGTGGGGACGCCTATGGCAACTGGCGGCGCGCGAGCCTGTTCGAATATCGCCGCAACGTCGCCAAGCTGGGGCGGCCGGTGGACCGTGGTGAGTGGTTCATGACACCGCAGACTGTGAACGCGCTGTTCGCCCCTTGCCAGAACTCAGTGACCTTGCCGGCGGCGATCCTAGCCCCGACTTTTTTTGACCCGAATGCGGACGCGGCGGTGAACTACGGTGCCTTGGGCGCTGGGCTGGGCCACGAGGTCACCCACGGATTCGACGACAACGGCGCGTTGTTCGATGCCGATGGCAACTTGAAGAACTGGTGGACCAAGACCGACATGGACCACTTTAGGGCCGAGTCGAAAAAGCTTGCCGATCAGTACTCGGAGTATGAGCCCTTGCCGGCGCTGCACATCGACGGGCAGCAGACATCGACCGAGAACATCGCTGATTTAGGCGGCCTGGCGACCGCCTGGGACGCGTACCAACTCTCGTTGAAGGGACAGCGGGCGTCGGTGATCGAGGGCTTCACCGCCGAGCAGCGATTCTTCCTCAGCTTCGCGCAGAACCTTCGGGCCAAGTATCGCGAAGCAGCGTTGCGCCGGCAAATCGTCACCGACATCCTTCCGCCGACGCCCTATCGCGCGCTGACCGTGCGCAACCTCGACGCCTGGTACACGACGTTCGACGTGAAGCCGGGCCAGAAGCTGTACCTCAGTCCCGCTGAGCGGGTGAAGATCTGGTAGCCGTTGTCTTCAGTCCCACGCAAAATTGGGGCGACTCGGGGCACGTGGCACTCTTGAAGTCGCCGTGCTCAATTCACTGAACGGAAATGAATTTGCCGGCTGAGAGATTTGAACTCCCGACCAACGGTTTACAAAACCGCTGCTCTACCACTGAGCTAAGCCGGCATCGGGCGGGCGCAGATTGTACCTGCCCTACTTTCTTCAGGGCAGTTTCGGTGTCGCGGCAGCGGCGGCTTTCGGGGTCGAAGTCGCGGACGCCGTTGCAGCGGCGGGCTGGGCTACGGCCGGCGCGGCCGGAGCGGCCGGCGATGGACAGGCCTGGACCCCGATCTTGGAACCCACGCCCTCATCCAGCAGATCGTCAATCGGCACGCTCGTATTCTCCGTCGGCGGGTTCACGTCCACCCAGTACACCGAGGCCTGGAGCTTGCGTTCGGCGACCTCGGCCTTCAGCCCCAGGCTCAGTACCTGCTTCGCGCGCTTGTCGGCGCGCGCGCGTTCGCTGAAGAGTCCCACCGACACGCGGCGGTCGGCGGCGCCGGCATCCGCCAGCGCGTGGGCATCCGTGATGCCGTGGAAGATGAGGTCCTGGCGCACACGTTCGACCTGGGTGTCGGTGGTGAGTCCCCCGACGTACACCCAGAAGCCGTCCGAGGTATCACCCGCAACGGCGCGCTGCCTGGGATCGAAGCCCTTGTCTTTCAGCACCGCGGCCGCACGCGCGCTCGTGCCGATGTCGGCGAACGGCCCGACGGACACGCAGCCGCCGGCGGCCGCGCTCAGCGCTACCCTGTGCGCGGAACCTGCAACCAGCGCCGCCGCGGGCTCCACCACCTCGTTGACCATTTTCAGAGTGGGGAGCTTCGCAAACGCGGCGTTCGGAACGACCGGTCGTGGCGCATCGACCCAATGTGCCCACGCGAAGTAAGCGAGATTTGCCAGGAGCAGTGCGAAAAGGACATGACGCACCATTGGATTCCAGTTCAGCGGCGGCGGGCGCGGGGCCGCGGGGGCTGCTGCGCCAACACCGCCAGTCCCTTGAGAATCAGATCCGGAACGCCCGCCGCGGGACTCTTCAGCAGCGTCCGCACCGCGGCGGACTCCCCGCCCGTCACCACCACCAGCGGCCGCTTGCCGATGAGCTCTTCTGCCTCCGCCACGGCGCGATCGATGAGCGCTGCGGCCGCGAAGCGGGCGCCCTGGCGAATGGCCGCGCGCGTGGAGCGGGCCATGAGGCCCTTCGCGTCCGCCGCTCGACTNNTCCACCGCGCGCACGGCGGCGGATGCCGGACGTGCGCCTGAGCAGCGTGTCCACCATGAGTGCGGGCGCCGGAACGATCACGCCGCCCTTGTGCTTACCGTCCGCAGCGATGAGGTCGAGGGTCATCGCAGTGCCCACGCCCACCGCCCAGACCGGCACACCTTTAAAGAGGTGATGCGCGCCCACGGCCGCGACGTATCGATCGACGCCGAGCCGCCAGGGTTCGTCATACCCGACCGTGACTCCGCCACCTCGCCGCGGCACTGACAGGAACTGCGTCTTCACCCCAACACGGCGGGCCGCGGCGGCAAGCGCCCGGTCGACCTTCTCGCCGGCGACGCTCGCGACGAGAATCCGCGTGACACCCCGTGCGGATCCGATCACGCGGCGCGCGTAATCCTCCACCTGCCAGCCGGCGTGCGCCGCGGCGCGGCGCGTACCCAGCCGCCCCTTGTCAAAGCGCGCCCACTTGATGCGAGTATTGCCGATGTCGACGAGGAGCATCCCCATCAGGCGGCCCTCACGGTCACATCGCCTGAGATGAATCGCCGCACGCCCTGCGGCGTTTCGACGAGCAGCGCCCCGTGTTGGTCGATGCCGCGTGCGGTTCCACGCACAGCCTCGGCTGCCTGCACTTCGACCACGCGCCCGCGCAGGACATCCGCCGCACGCCATTCTTCGAGGAACGCGCGCAGCCCCTGGCGCTCGAACTCAGGCAGCCCACGCAGCAGAGCCGCAACAAGCGCGGCGGCGAGTGAATTGCGGCACGGCTGCTCCAATCCCGCGGTCACGAGATCGGTGGCCGGCAAGCCGGTCGCGGCGATGGTGCTCAGGAGCGGCGACCCCAGCGCGACGTTTAGCCCTAAGCCGATCACGACGCACGCGGGCCCGGCCGACTCGGCACGCAGGTCGATGAGAATGCCGCCCAACTTGCGCTCATCGATCAGGATGTCGTTCGGCCACTTGAGCCCAACGTCGTTGAGATCAAACTCAGCGAGCGCGCGCCGCGCGCACACGCCGATCGCAAGCCCGAGGGCACTCAGGTCCTCCGGCGCCTGCTGGAACGTCCACGACAGCGAGAGACAAATGGCCCCGCCCGGCGGGGCGAGCCAGACACGCCCGCGCCGCCCGCGCCCGTGGGTCTGGTATTCCGCGAGCAGTACCTCGGCGAGGCCCGCGGGCGGGTTGGGACGCTCGAGCAGTACGGTGTTGGTGGAGTCCACCGACCATTCAACATCCAGTTGCTGCACGCGTTGCTGCGCCTCGCGCGGCAGTCGTGCACGAATACTCGCCGCATCCAGGGGCCCCGCGCCCGCCACCAGGCGGTAGCCGCGATTGCGCACCGCGTGCAACGTCGCGCCGAGATCCTTCAACGCCCCGGCGGCTTTCCACACGGCGCTGCGGCTCACACCGAGACGCTCTGCCAGCACTTCGCCGGAGGTGAATTGCCCACCCGAAAGCGCCGTGAACACCCGGGCGACGAGCGGTAGAGCGGCGCCCTTCACTACGCCGCTCCCCGGCGGGCGCCCAGGAGCCACAGCCGCTGCGCGCGCGGTTCAGTGCCGCAGCGCATGCGGGCGATGTTCCCGCGGTGGGTAAAGACAATGAGGAGCGCGGCCACTACCCCGAAGGTGAGGAGTGGGACGCGCGGCGTCAAGGTGCTCATGGCGATGGCTACCGCTGCCGCGCAGGCGGCCAGCATGGACGCGAGTCCCACGTAACCAAGAAGCACGGCAGCCAGGAGCCAGGTCAGGAGCACCGGCACCAAAAGCCAGGGCGCAATGCCGCCCACCGCACCCAGGAACGTCGCCACGCCCTTGCCGCCCCGAAACCCGTACCAGACGGGATACACGTGCCCGAGCAGCACCGCGACGCCGCACGCGGCGACGCACCAGGCGTGCAGTTGCGGTTCGGCGTGCAGCCCACCCGGCAACGCAACACGCGCCACCACCGCGGTGGCACACCACCCTTTGCCGATGTCGATGAGCATTACCCAGAACGCAAAACCCGCGCCCTGGGTACGCAGCGCATTGGTGCCGCCGGCGTTGCCGCTGCCGCACTGACGGATGTCGACGCCACCCTTGAAGCGCCCGACCACGAGGCCGCCGATCACCGAGCCGAGGAGATACGACAAGGTGGCCTTTAAGATGAGTTCGATCACGGGGGTCCGAACACTTCGGCGAGCATGCAGCGTACGCTGCCGCCGCCCACCGCTTCGATGGTGGGAACCGGAACCGCGAGCACGGTGTCCGTGCAGCCGGAGAGCTGCGCGAAAACTTCGGGCTTAAGCGCGCGGCGCGCGCGCTCTGACATCACCAGCACGCGGCAGTCCCCGAGTGCCTCGTCCCAGCTCGCGAGCTCCAGCATGTTGCCCGCGAACTGGCTGAGGCCGGCCTGTCCGATGTCGATGATCTGCCGGCCGCTCGCGGCGAGGCGCGAGAGCACCCGCTCCCGGTCGGAGGTCGCGATCGCCTCGCTGCCGATGATGACCGCACGCGCGCCGATGCACATCAGCACGTTGGTGTGATAGAGCGGCAGGCCCTTCAGGTCCGCGGCCTGAAAAATCACCGGCTCGTATTCAAGCTCGCGCGCCCAGTCTGCCACTACCTCCGGGTGGGTGCGCGCGGAGGCGCAGGCGTAGGCAACGCGGTTGAGGTGATCGAGCACCAGACTCCCCGTGCCTTCCAGGAACTTGCCCTGGGCCTCGTAGTGCGTGAGGTCGAGAAGGTGCGTGACGCGGAATCCACTCTGCTTCACCACCGCCTCGACCACATCCTGGCGGCGCTCGGGATGCCGGCTCACGCTCTGCAGGGGATACAGCACGAGCGTCCCGCAGGCATGAAAACTCACCCAGTTGTTGGGGAACACGGCATCGGGCTTCGGGGGCGCCGCGGTGTCGTCGACGGTGATCACCCGCACGCCCTCGCTCTGAAGTGCGCGCGCGAGCTGCTCGAACTCGGCGCGGGCCTTACCCGCGGTGGCGGCCGGGTCGGTGGCCTCCCGGTGTTGGAAAGCGTTGGTGGCGGCGGTCTCGGGGTTGAAGCCAAAGGCCGCGGGACGAATCATGAGCACGGCTTCCGCGCATTGCTGCGCCGGCGCGGCGGCGTGCGTGCTGGGAGCGTGGGCGGAAATCTCCGGCATGGCCCATTCTCGCACGTCCCGGATTGCCATCGTGACGCGTCGCTGGCACGTATCCGAAAGAAGATCCGCAGCTGGGTGTTAGGCCCGGCTCCAGGCCAAGGCGGAGCCCCTCAGGCGCATCCTGCGCAGCCTGTCAGGCCACGCGCAGCAGGAAGTCAACGTGGATTGCATCGTAGGGAAACACCACGCGACCCTCGTCGGTACGGTCCAGTACGCCCGCCTTGAGCAGTGCATGGACATCGCTGTGCACGGCACGCACATCCCGTTTCACGCGCCGCGCGATTTCCCGGATCGCCATCGGATGCTGCCCAGCCATCGTCCTGAGCAGCACCCAACGCTTCGGCGTGAGAGTCTTCCAGAGAAGATCCTCAGACGCGAATGAAACGCGTGCCCCCTGCTTCTTGCCGCGGAATGCAGCCGCCGTGCGCTGCTCTAGATCCTTCGTTGAAGACACCCCAATCGTTACGGTATTCACAATCACTTCCTTCTTGCCTGCACATCGGTCCAAAAATCCGCCTGCAACCTATCAAGGTCGGTGAATTGGTAAGGCACTTCGAACTCGTCGACGTGTGTTGTCANNTGTCAATCACAGCAACACCAAGGTCCTGCTGAGAAACGCTCTGCCGCGTTTAAGCGCTCAGCGCCTGTGGCCGCTCGCCGGTGCCGGTGGATTCGAGGTCGAGCTTCGGCAGGCGCTGGGTGAGATCGAGCGGTTTGCCGGACAGGTAGGCGAGACAGGCATCCGCAGGCGTCGGGCGTGCGAAAAGATACCCCTGCCCATAGGTACAGCCGAGCTGGCGCACTTTCTCCAGCTGCGGCCAGCCCTCGATGCCCTCGGCAACCACCTTGATGTGCAGGTGCCGCGCCATGGCGATGATGGCGCTCACGATCGCCAGATCGCTCATGTCGGTAACGAGATCGCGCACGAANNGAATAGCCGGTGCCGAAGTCGTCTATGGCGATGTGCACGCCGAGCTCGCGCAGCTTCCCGACCATGTCCTGGCTCGCCTCGCGGGCACGCGCCTCGCGGCGCTCGAACACGGCACTCTCGGTGAGCTCGACCTGCAGCATCGCCGGCTCGAGCCCGTGCTGCTTGGTGAGCCGGGAAATCGATTCCGCGAGGTTCGAGCGCTGCAGCTGCACCGCTGAGACGTTGATGGCGACCGGCACCAGTTGTCCACCGGCTTGCCGCCAGTGCGTCATGTCTTCGAGCGTGCGCTGCAGCACGAACTCCCCGATCGGCACGATGAGACCGGCTTCCTCGGCGATGGTCACGAAGCGCTCCGGGCGCACGTAGCCGTGGCTCGGATGCTTCCAGCGCAACAGCGCCTCGAGCGCCACCACTTGCTGGTTTTCGAGTTCCACGATCGGCTGGTAATGCACTTCGAGCTGGCGACTCTGCAGCGCCGTGCGCAGGCTCGACTCGATGGCGATGCGTTCTTTCAGACGCTTGTCCATCGCCGGACTGAAGAGCTGGAAGTTGTTGCGGCCCTTGTCCTTGGCCTGGTACATCGCGGTGTCCGAGTGCCGCAAGAGCTCGCCCACGTCGGTGCCGTCGCGCGGATAGAGACTGACGCCGATGCTGACGGTGGTGACGAGCGTGCGCCCATCCACGACCATCGGCGCGCTCAGCGCCTGGGTGATGCGGGCGGCGGTGTCGCTGACGGTCTCGGTGCCGGTGATGTCGCGCAGGATGACTACGAATTCATCGCCGCCCATGCGCACCACGAGGTCATGGGCGCGCACGGTGGCGCGCACGCGCTGCGCCACGGTCTTTAAGAGCTTGTCGCCGGTGTCGTGGCCGCGCGAGTCATTGATGTGCTTGAAGCGGTCGAGGTCGAGGAACAGGACCGCCATCATCTTGCCGCTGTTTTTTGCCTCCTCGATCAGCCCGGGGAGCGAGGCGGCGAGGTAGAGGCGGTTCGGAAGTCCCGTGAGATGATCGTGGTGCGCGAGGTGATCAAGCTGCTGCTGCTTTTCCAGGAGTTTGCTCTCGGCGCGGCGCCGCACGGTGACGTCGTGCACGCCGAGCGCGACCACCTCACGCGTGCCGAGGGTCATGCGGTGGCAGGTGCCCTCGACGTTACGGACCGAGCCGTCCTTGCAGTGCTGGTGCATCTCCACCGGTGAGCGCAGCGTCGCGGACTGCAGCTGCTCCAGGAGACCCGCCGCGTCCACGCCCTCGCAGGTGAGCACGTCCGAGAGGTGCAGCGCGCACAGTTCCGCGAACGTGTAGCCGACGCTGCGCATCATGGCGGGATTGCCCGAGAGGATCTGGTGGGTCGTTACGTCGACGACCATGGCGCTCGTCGGCCACTGCTCGAAGGCGTCCTGCTGGGTGGCATCGCGCTCGCGCCAACGCCGGCTCTGCGGCCGCAGGCGCCACACGATCGCCAGCGCGACGCTGGCGCACACCACGCCGCCCAGCGCGCCAAGAGCGAATGCCAACTGGTTCACACTTTTCCCTATGCCGAATCTCAGGAAGTGTGGCGGAAAGGGCCCGCGGGAAGTCGTGCGCCGCGCACAGTTCGGGCCCTGAGTTCTCGTATTGGTGCACGCTTGGGCGGCCGGTGGCGGCCACGCGAAAAAAGCGCCTGGAGATCGCCTCTACGCCGGGGTCGCAGCGGCCGTGTTGAAACCCGCCTCGAAAGTGACCCGACACGGTGTACCGCGCGCGAGAACGGCACCCTCGCCCGCCACGATCACGGCATTCTCACCGAACATGATGCCGCGCAGCGCCTTGCTGAAACGGAATTTCCGCAGCGCCGGCAAGGGATCGATGGAGGGCTCGCCGGTGCGGTGATCGAGCGAGGGAATTACACAGCGCGTACAGGGCTTCACCAGACGCAGTGTCACGGGGCCCACCGTGAGCGTGTCGATGTGGTCCTCGGCCCAGGCGGGCAGCCCGTTCACCACGAGGTTCGGCCGGAAGCGTTCCATCGGCAGAGGTTCTGGCAGGCGTTGATTCAAATCCGCGAGCGAGGTCTCGTTGCACACCAACATGGGGTAGCCGTCCGGAAAGCCGAGCGGCGCCGGCGTGCTGCCCGCAAACTCGCGGCTGGCCGCGCGCTCCATGTCCGGGGCAACCCGCACCAGTCGCACCGGCCGGCCAAGGATGCCGCTCACCCACTCGTGAGCGGCGGCGCCCTGCTCCACGCCCACGCAGCTGTCCTTCCAGACGTGCACCGGCACCTGCGGACCGGTGAGGGTAAGCGGGACCCGCAGGGTGGGCGCATCGGGGGCGCTCAGCACGAGCGCATCCTTAGTGATCTCGGGCACGATGCGCGCCAGGCGCGGATGGGTGCGCTGGCTCAGGAAAGTCCCCTTGGCATCGACCACCATCCACTGCCGGTCCCACTCGAGTCCCGTGGCGCTCACGCGCACTTCCCGGTAGGGGATGCCGCGCATGGACTTCACCGGATAGACGAAAAGAGCCGTCAGCGTTGCCACTCATGCCTCCTGAGGCATTGGGGTGCGCGTCAAGGGGAACGTGCGCCGCCTTGAAGTCTGCCATATGCTCATGCGCGCGCCATATGCACCTTCGGGCAATGTGGGAGCGTCCATGCCGATCCGCAAAAAGAAGACCAGGAAGCGTGCGTCCGTGGGCGGAATCGCGCGTGGCGCGATGACCGCCATGGTCAGTGCCAGTGTCATCTTCGGCGGGCCGCAGGCGCAGGGGCGCACCCAGAAACCCCCACTCCACGGGCGGCACTGGATGGCGGTCACGGGCAAGCCGATGGCGGCGACCGCGGGCGCGAAAATCTTCGAACAGGGCGGCAACGCGGTGGATGCCGCCTGCGCCATGATCGCCGCGGACGCGACCATGTGGGCGACGCTGTCCTGGGGAGGAGAGACCCAGGCACTCATCTATAACCCCAACACCGGCAAGGTGATCGGCATCAACGGACTGGGGGTAGCTCCCACCGGCGCAACCCCCGAGTACTTCCATAAGCTCGGCATGAAATACCCGCCGGAGTTCGGCCCGCTCGCCGCCGTCACCCCGGGCACCCCTGGCGGACTCATGACCATGCTGGCCGAGTACGGCACCATGAGCTTAGGCCAGGTGCTCGCGCCCGCAATCGAAATGGCGGACGGCTATCCCATGGAGGCGCAGCTGGTCAACACCATTGAGCACTACAAGGCGCAAATCAAACAGTGGCCGGATTCCAGGCGCGTGATGCTGGTGCATCCGGGCAAGGAGCACGAAGCGTCCGAGCCGGGCGAGATTTTCCGTCAGCCGGATCTTGCCGCGACGCTGCGCAAGCTCGTGGAAGCGGAGAGTAAGGCGCGCGCCGCCGGCAAGGACAGGAAGGCCGCGATCTATGCCGCCTATGATCGCTTCTACCGCGGCGACATCGCGCGCGAGCTCGTGAGCGCGGTGCGTGATCTCGGCGGACTTTTCACGCAGGAGGATCTCGCCAACTGGAAGGTGAAGATCGAGGAGCCGGTGCACACNNAAAGGGGTGGATGTGTACAAGCTCACCACCTGGGTGCAGGGCCCGGTGATGCTGCAGGCGCTCAACATCCTGGAGAACTTTGACTTGAAGGCGATGGGCTACGACAGCGCCAACTACATCCACACGCTCTACCAGGCGATGAACCTCGCCTATGCCGATCGCGACTTCTACTACGGCGATCCGGACTTCTCGCCCGCC
This sequence comes from Gammaproteobacteria bacterium, assembly GCA_003156695.1. Taxonomy (GTDB): domain Bacteria; phylum Pseudomonadota; class Gammaproteobacteria; order Steroidobacterales; family Steroidobacteraceae; genus 13-2-20CM-66-19. Next base: position 881 of record PMHN01000037.1, on the reverse strand, counting down.
CCGCCGATCAAGGGCCTGCTCTCCAAGGACTACGCGCGCGAACGCGCGAAGCTCGTGCGGCCCGACCACAACGACCCGGACATTCGTCCCGGCGACCCGTACCTTTTCGAGGGCGGCAAGAATCCGTATCTGTCGATCCTCGAGCAGTGGCACACGAAAATGCCGGCGCCGACTCCCACCAGCATGACCGAATTTGACCGCACGTTCCGCCTGGGCACCACCAGCGTCGAAGCGGCGGATAACAAGGGCTGGGCGGTGTCGGTGACTCCGAGCGGCGGCTGGACGCCGGCGGTGATCGCCGGCCGCACGGGCATTGGCTTGAGCCAGCGCATGCAGTCCTTCGTGCTCGATGCGCGCGAGAATCCCTACAACGTGCTTGCGCCGGGCAAACGGCCGCGCGCCACTCTCACCCCCTCCCTCGCGTTGAAGGACGGCAAGCCGTTTCTCGTCTTCTCGGTGCAGGGCGGCGACACCCAGGACCAGAACCTGCTGCAGTTCTTCCTCAACATCGTCGAGTTCGGCATGACGGTGCAGGAGGCGACCGAGGCCGCCAACATCACGAGCTACCAAATGCGCGATTCTTTTGGTGAGCACCAGTCCTTCCCCGGACGGCTCACGGTCAACAGCGCGACCCCGCCCTGGGTGCGTAAGGAGCTCACGCGCATGGGTTACGCGCTCGAGTTTGAGGAGCGCACCTCAGGACCGATCAACGCGATTTTCGTCGACCAGGCCCACGGCACGCTGTGGGGCGGGTCGAGCAATTACGGCGAGGACTACGGGATCGGGTGGTGATCCAATTCCCGATCGAATGGTTATGCCGGACTTGCCGGTTCCCATAGCTCGATCGGATTGCCTTCCGGATCGTGCAGTCTGGCGAATCG
>PMHN01000009.1 GCA_003156695.1 Gammaproteobacteria bacterium | reverse complement strand
AATCGTTGGAGGGGTCCGTGATAGTCGGTAGTGTCGCCGCGGGTGCAGGAAAACAGTGTGCACCCGATGCTCCGATCGGGCGCTTCTGTGCGGCCCCTCAACTTCACCGTTAGCCGGCGTGCAGTCGCACGTTTGGCCCCGTCGTTTCCTTTGACCCCGTCGCGAGCCTTTGCGACGATGAGCTATGCACTTTCGGATCCTCGGCGACATCTCGGATATCGAGACCATAGCGACAGGGTCCGGCATTCGCGAAATCGCGCGCCTGCGGAAGCGTTATGGCCGCGGACGGTGGCGGAAACGTAAGGGGTTCGCAGAAATCGAGATCCCTGGCGGTGAAATCGTCTCTGCGGAGTTACACTGGTATGAGGCGACGGGAATCGGACGTCGCGAGTTCAAAATCAAGCGCCTCCTGTGAGGTGACGCACGATGGCTAAAGCAGCAAAGCGCCTGGTGATTTGTGTCGATAACTCCGGATACGAGGTGTCCTTGGAGCGGCGCAAGATCTACGTGTCCATTCCGGACGCCAAGGCGGAGCGGCTCGGCCACGTGCGAGTAATTGACGAATCGGGTAAGGACTACCTCTACCCCAAGAGTGCCTTCGTTGAAGCGGCCTTGCCTCAGCCAATACGGCGCGCGGTCCTGCACGCCGTCTAACAATCGTTGGAGGGGTCCGTGATGCGCGGTAGTGTCGCCGCGGGCGCTGGAAGAGATTGTGCACCCGCGGCTCCAATCGGGCGCTTCTGGGCGGCCCCTCAACTTCACCGTTAGGAGGCAGCAGTGTGGCCTAGGTGGTTAACTGATCCGCTGACTGGCAAGATCTCTCTTAGCCGCGCTTTCTGGCTCTTCGGCCTTGGCGGTTCCGTTGCGTACTCCATCATTGGGCTGCTATTCCCCGAAACGATCGCCGGCTTTACTGTGTACGTGTTGCTCGGGCTTGCCATTGGAATTTTGCAGTCCGTGGTTCTTTGGCGCTGCGCGCCAAATTCCCAATCAACGTTCTTGGGCAGACTTACCCGGACCGCAGTGGTTGTTGGATTGATCCTGGTGCCTGTCATGCTCTACCTGCTATTCACCAACCCTGACATGCTGCTGCCTCCTAACAATCGTTGGAGGGGTCCGTGAGGCTCGGTAGTGTCGCCGCGGGTGCGGGAAGACAGTGTGCACCCGCGGCCCCAATCGGGCGCTTCTGTGCGGTCCCTCAACTTCACCGTTAGGCGTCGGCAATGGCAGCCCGCGCACAGATTGACGCCTTTGTTGCTCAGTACACGCCGGAGATCGCGACCCAATTGCGAAGGGCGCGAGCGGACCTGCGTAAACTTATTCCGAAGGGATATGAGCTCGTTTACGACAGCCACAACGCATTGGTCTTCGCCTTCGGTCCGACCGCGAGGGCGTCCGAGCTTGTGATTTCCATCGCGGGATACCCCAATTGGGTCACACTGTTCTTTGCCAGAGGGAAGGCGCTCGAAGATCCTCAAGGCCTACTTGAGGGCACTGGCGCCACAATTCGGAGTATTCGCCTGGCTCCCTTCAGCGTTCTGAGGTCGCGTCCGGTTCGCGCATTGATAAGGCAAGCGTTGGCGGCGCAGGCAGATTCGTTCAAGCAGGCGCCCGCGCTCACTACTGTGCTGAAGGCAATCTCGCCCAAACGGCGTCCTCGCACGCGAGGCGGTCCGAAGTCGCGTCCGCCGCCTAACAATCGTTGGAGGGGTCCGTGAGGCGTGGTCTGTTTCGCGCCGCGGGCGCTTGTGGACAGTGTGCGCCCGCGTCGCCCGGCCGGCGCTTCTGTGCGGCCCCTCAACTTCACCGTTAGAAGCCGCGAAGATGCACTGCCGGGGTTTGCTGATCGCGATATTGACTTCGGTCAGCTCCGTGGCCGAACCCGAAGGAGCGCGGCTGCCAACGTTTGGGCTTTATATTTCGGACAAATCGGGCTCAGGCGTTCTAGATACCATCGCGCCAGATCTGGCGCGCTTGCATTTTGTTGAAGTCCCGCCGAGAGCACTCTCGAATGAAGGTTTGCCGATCGCCATATTCAAGAACAACGATGACGATGAACTGGAAGCTGTGCTAGGCAACGGCTGCGTGCTTCTCGAGTTCAATGGAACCACGGCGCTTCCCAGGGCCGACGCAAGTGCTGTTATTGCCAGGTTCAGAGCCGTGCACGACGCAATAGAGCAGCATCTGGCGCAGCTGCCTGAACCGCACCCGCATATTCAAGTCGCTTTGCCAATACCCGACGGGTGCCCACATGAGTTCTAACAATCGTTGGAGGGGTCCGTGAGGCGTGGTCTGTTTCGCGCCGCGGGCGCTTGTGGACAGTGTGCGCCCGCGTCGCCTTGACGGCGGTGGTCGTGCGCCCCTCAACTTCACCGTTAGGTTCCTCTGGAAACGCCTCCGCAAGACGGTTGCGCTGCTAGGTTATTGTATCTACAATAACCAATGCGCCTAACCTTCGATCCGGCCAAGCGCGCTAAGACCTTGGCGGAACGGGGCCTCGATTTCGCAGACGCCGCGGTTGTTTTTGCCGGCGTTACTGTGGAGGTTGAGGACACGCGCAAAGACTATGGCGAAACCCGCATCGTCCGTTACGGGCATCTCCAAGGACGCCTGGTCGTCGTTGGTTACGTCTCGCGGGGTGCGAGTCGCCACATTTTTAGCATGAGGAAGGCCAATGCCCGCGAACAAGAACGCCTCGCGCCGTACCTTGAAATCTGATCTGGCTCGGGTTGATGCCCATATCGTCAGCGCCAAGGAATACCGTGAGCTCCCGCAACTCACGTCGGGCATGCTTGCACGCGCTAAGGTGAAGAAAGGCGGCCGTCCGCGTTCACTCAACCCCAGAAAGCTCATCTCACTTCGCCTCCCTGCCGATGTCATTGCGCGCTGGAAGGCAACGGGCCCGGGTTGGCAAACGCGCATGGCCGAGCGCCTCGGCAAGGCGCGGTGACGGAACCTAACAATCGCTGGAGCGGTCGCGCGGGTCAGTCCTGGTGAGGATCACTGATATATCGATGTTCTGGATAAAGTGCCTTCGGTTGGCGCCGCAAAGACCGCGCGCCGCTCAACTTCATCGTTACGCCACATGAACGCCCCTGCGCCCATGAACGCAGCTTTCTACGACAGCCTTGCGCCGCACTACCACCTTCTTTACCCCGACTGGGAACGCGCCGTATGCGAGCAAGGTAAGGCGCTGTCCTCGTTGCTGCGTGATCTTGGAATTGGTGTTGAGGACCCCGTTCACGATGCCGCCTGCGGAATCGGGACGCAAACGATTGGCCTCGCGAGCCTTGGCCACAATGTGACGGCTTCGGACATCTCGCCTGGCGCCGTTCAACGCCTGAAGACCGAGACCCAAGCGCGCGGGCTCCAAGTTCGATCTCAGGTGGAAGACCTGCGAGATCTGCATGGCGTCCCGTCCGGGACACTGGCCGCCATCTTGGCCTGCGACAACAGCATCCCGCACCTGCTAACGGACGCGGAGATCGCGCAGGCATTCAAAGTCTGGTGGGACCGGCTTCGCCCCGGCGGAGTGGCAGTCGTCTCAGTTCGAGATTACGCAAACATTCCACGGATCAGCCCGGATGTGCGTCCCTACGGACTTTACTACCACAACGGCTGTCGCTCGCTGGCCGTCCAAGTCTGGGAATGGGACGGTGAGTATTACGACCTGAGCATCTATCTCACCACGGAAACACGCGACGAGAAATGTGAAACGCGGGTTTTGCGTAGCAAGTATTACGCAGTATCCATTGAAAGACTATGCGGGCTCTTCGCGAACACGGGGTTCGTGAATGTCCAGCGCCGCGATGATGTATTGTTTCAGCCTGTCCTCATCGCGCAGAAGCCGAATGCGGCCTAACAATCGTTGGAGGGGACCGTGAACGGCTGGTGGTTNNCCCCTCAACTTCACCGTTAGAGCGCATGTCGCCGCGGCAGCTAGTTCAGGCGTGGGTGGAGGCGTTTAACCGCGCCGACGTAGATGCGCTGGCGTCGCTTTACACTACTGACGCCGTAAATCATCAGGTCGCCGAGGTGCCAGTGCGAGGTAGAGACAACATTCGGGAAATGTTCGCCTCTGGGTTTGCCTTGGCGCAGATGCAGTGCATCGTTGCGAACCTCTTTGAGGACGGACAGTGGGCGATTCTTGAGTGGCGAGACCCCAGCGGCTTGAGAGGTTGCGGGTTCTTTCAGGTTTTGGACGGCCGAATCGCGTTTCAGCGCGGCTATTGGGACAAGCTATCGTTCTTACGACTGCACGGCCTTTCTTTGCCCGATCGCCCTCAGGGGATCTGACATGCGCGCTAACAATTGTTGGAGGGGACCGTGACGCGTTGTCGGTTTGGCGCCGCGGGACCCGAGAGAGATTGTGAGCCCGCGGCGCCCATCCGGCGTGGTCGTCCGGCCCCCCCAACTTCACCGTTAAGTGTCTACTCATGCGCATAGCCCACGTCGCGCTTTGGACGCACGATCTCGAGCGCTGCAAGCGCTTCTACGCTTCCTACTTTGGCGCCATCGCGGGGCTCAATTATGTGAACGCCGCGAAGGGCTTCGAATCCTGCTTTCTTAGCTTCTCCGACGGTGCTCGTCTCGAAGCGATGAAGACAACGTCGGTCTCACTATTTGCACCGCCGCCTGGAACGCAACCATTTGGCCTGGCCCATCTCGCTATTTCGGTTGGCTCTGAGGAACTTGTCGACGCACTTACGGAACGCCTCAAGAACAACGGCGTCCGCATCGTCGACGGCCCTCGACGCACTGGAGACGGTTACTATGAGGCCGTTATCCTTGACCCTGATGGCAATCGCATCGAGATATGCGCTGCACAAAACGACACCTAACCCTCGCTTGGAGCGAGCCGTGAGGCGTCAGTGGTGGCGCGGCGCTCGCGTGGGGAACGATTTTACGCTTACGGCGCGCAGCAGGCGGCATCGTGCGGCCGCTCAACGCGGGCGTTAGCTGCCATGGAAGCTCCGGCGCTACCGATTGTGACTCTGAAGTACACCGGGGCGCCGGCGCACCGAGGGATAAAATGCCTTCGTTTGGCGCCGAGAAGACCGCGAGCCGCTCGGCTTCACCGTTACACGTCGCCGTGGACAGACCGGTGCCATCGTTAAGCCCCTTCTCCCGCGTATTCGTTGCGCTCAACCGGGTATTTGGCGCCTTCGCCCTCGTTGGCGGTTTCGTTCTCCTTGCCAAGTGCGCCTGGCACCTGCTCCGGGGTGTCAGGGAGTGGTCGCAGTCTTCCTTTGCAGTTTTGTTTGGTGTAACACTGGTCATTGTGGGAATCGTGTACCTCAGGGCGCCGTTGTGGCGGCGGGTGCAGGAGCCAGTTAATGAGAGCTCGTCGCAACACCACTAGCGAGGCGCTTGGTGACGGCGCCGTCTAACAATCGTTGGGGCGGCTCGTGATGCGTGGGTGGTTGGGCGCCGCGGGCGTTGGAAGACATTGTGCGC
>PMHN01000139.1 GCA_003156695.1 Gammaproteobacteria bacterium | reverse complement strand
ACTGGTAGCCGTTGACGCGCGGGATGGCGATGTAGTCCTTGAAGCGTCCGGGCATGGGCTTGAACACCGAGTGCACGGCGCCGAGCGCGCGGTAGCAGGTGTCGGTGGTCTCCACCACGATGCGCAGGCCGTAGACGTCGACGATTTCGGCGAGCAGCGCGCGCTTGCGCCGCATCTTCTTATAGATGCTGTACAGGTACTTTTCGCGCGTCTCGACCTGCGCGTGGATGTTGCTCTTGAGCAGCGCCGCATTCAGCTGCTGCTCGATCTTCTTCAGGAACTCTTTCTGGTTGCCGCGCGCGCGGCGCAGCGCGCGCTCGAGCACGTGGTGGCGGCGCGGGTACAGCGCCTTGAACCCCAGGTCCTCCAGCTCGAGCTTCATCGTGTAGAGCCCGAGCCGCTCGGCGATCGGCGCGTAGATTTCCAGCGTTTCGCGCGCGATCGCCCGGCGCCGCGCCGGCGCCATGGCCTCGATGGTGCGCATGTTGTGGGTGCGATCGGCGAGCTTCACCAGGATTACGCGCAGATCGCGCACCATCGCCAGCAGCATCTTGCGGAACGACTCTGCCTGGGCTTCCTCGCGGCTCTTGAACTTGATCTGGTCGAGTTTGGTGACGGCGTCGACGAGCTCCGCGACGTCCGCGCCGAAGCGCGCCGCCAGCTGGTCCTTGGGCGTCGGCGTGTCTTCGATCACGTCGTGCAGGATCGCCGCGATGATGGTGTCGGCGTCCAGGCGCAGGTCGGCCAGAATGGCTGCCGCCGCTACCGGGTGGGCAATGAAGGGCTCACCGGAGAGGCGCTTCTGTCCCTGGTGTGCCGAGGCGCCGAATTCGGCGGCCTCGCGGATGCGCGTGACCTGCTCTTCGGGCAGGTAGCCACCGACGGTTGCCAGCAGCTCTTTTAAACCCGGGGTGCGTCTTCCGCCGGGCAACAGTCCCAGGAGCGAAGACGCATAGTCCATGGTCTGGCGGCGGCGTTAGTCTCCGAGGCCGAACTGCGGCGCGCGGAAGCTGGACTGGTTATCCGCATCAGGAACCGCGGGCTCCGGGGCTGGCTCGGGCTCGCGCAGCATCTCCGCGGTCACGCGGCCGGCGGCGATTTCGCGCAGCGCCAGGACCGTGGGCTTGTCGTTCTCCAGGGGCAGGGTCGCCTCGGCGCCGTTGGCGAGCCGGCGGGCGCGTTGGGATGCGAGCAGGACGAGCTGGAACAGGTTGTCGACGTTCTGCAGACAGTCTTCTACGGTGATGCGGGCCATGGGTACCTTGACGATTGCGAGGCACCGGGAAGAGGTGCGCAGGGCCTCAAACTATAAGCGAATACCCGCTCTCAAGCCAGCGGGCGCGCTCGCGTGGCCACCGCGAACGGTCAGAGGGTGGTGCGGCGTCGCGCGAGCCCCGTGGCCGCAAGCCCCAGGAGCAGGAGCAGTGCGCTGGCGGGTTCCGGCACGGTCGGCGGCGGTGNNAACAGGCCGCAGCCGGTCACCGGTCCGTCGGGGCATGCGCCCCAGGTGTCCGCAGGGCCGCCGTAAAAGAGTCCGATGTTGTTGATCTTGCCGCCGGCGTAACCCACCAGAGTCCCAGTGTACGGCGTCACATCCACGGTCATGTTCATCAGCCAGTTGCTGCTGCAGTCGGCTGCGGCGCATAGCTCGATGTCGTACANNATGCGCACCCGCCCCACCGGTCGCGTCGTCGCCGACCAGGGTGAGCGCCGGAATCGTAATGCCATCTCCCGGCGTACCGAACGTGATGTCCGAACCGATGACCGCGCCGGTTGCGGTGTTGATATCGAGCGTGCCGCTGAAGGCGTCGGTCACGCTGGTCGGCGCCCCGGTGCTGCTGCTGACGATGTCCACGCTGCCGGAGATATCGAACACGGTGGGGCCCGACGCGAAGGCCAGCGATGAGAATGCTGCGGCCAGAAGGCCGGCGGGAATATGCGATGCTTTCATGGAACGTCGCCCCTCAGAGGGCGCTCCTTAGTTTTCCTGCGGTGTACTCCTGGCGCGGCCCCTCGTCAACGAGCATGGCGCTGCGGTCAAGCTCAAGTAAACCCCGGCTGAACGCACGGCCTCATCAGGGCTTCGCAGCGGCGCTGAAGTACGACTTCGGGGTACGCCCGAGCGCTTTCCTGAACATCGCGATGAATGCGCTCGGCGTGCTGTAGCCGGTGTCCACGGCGGCTTGCGTCACCTTGGCGCCGTCCGCGAGCAGGCGCAGCGCCTGCATGAGGCGAAGTTGCTGCCGCCACTTGCCTGGCGTCATGCCGATCTCATCCTGAAACAATCTTTCCACGGTGCGCTTGCTGGCGCCGGAGACACCGCAGATCTTTTCAAGCGGCCGACGATCACCCGGGTCGGCCAGCAGCACCGCGGCGATGCGGCGCGCCCGCGAGTCGCTCGGGTTCGGCAACTGCAACGGCACCATCTGGATCCGCTCGAGTTGATCGACGATCACGTCGATGAGATGGCGCTGCCAGTGGATGCGGCGGCTCAGCGCGGGGGAACCGCAGGCATGCAGCAGCAGCTCCTTCAGCAAGGGCGACACGTTGACCACGCAGCAGCTGCGCGGCAAAGCGGCCGCGAGCCGTGGCTTGAGGTAAAGCGCCCGCATTGCCACCGCGCCGGACATGGTGATGCTGTGGACAACGCGCGCCGGGATCCACACCGCGCGGTAGGTGGGGACCACCCAGGTGTCCTTGCCCGTGAGCACGGTCATGACACCGCGCGAGGCGTACAGCAACTGGTCGCGATCGTGAAAGTGCAAGCGGATGCGGTGCCCGGCGGGGTAGTCGCGCGTGAAGGTCGCGATCTGAGAGCGTCCATCACCGACGCGCTCGAACTCTGTGCCTCGGCGCATTTTCGACATTAATTGTCACAATATCGAAAGTACGCTCGCACCACAACGGCTAGTCTCGCGCTCCACCTGGCCTGGTTTAAAGGAACGCGCAATGACTCAAAATACCACCGCAGGCCTCATTCTTATGCTCGCCGCGGCCTGCTGCCTGCTGCTCGCACCCACGGTAAGCAGCGCTGACGAGGAGCAACCGTGCGCGGCAAACGCGCCCAGCCGGCAACTGGATTACTGGGTGGGCGATTGGGTCGTCACCAATCCCGATGGCGCCGGTAACAGCAGTAGCAGCAAGGTACGTCTCGCGCTCAATCAGTGTGTGCTGATCGAAGAATGGGGCGACCACAAAGGCCACGACGGCGAAAACATTTTCGGCTACAGCCAGGGAGACGCGGGCTGGCGCGGCATGTTCTTCGACAATCGCGGCCACGTGCACGTGTTCGTCGAGGGCAAGGTTGAGTCCGGCGTCGCCGAATTTCTCGGGCCGAGCCGTGGGGCGCACGGCGAAGCGACGCTCAACCGCATCCGCCTGCTGCGCGTCGCGCCCGATCGGCTCGAGCAGACGTGGGAGAAATCCACCGACAACGGTCGCACCTGGGCGCGGCAGTTCCGCCTCGAGTACGCGCGCAGCCATCCTTGAAAGGCTCGGCATCCGGGCGGAGCGCCGACTGGCAAAGCGTGCTTACGGCGCGGCGAGCAGTTCCGTGAGCAGCGGACGTAACTCGGGCCGGTCGCTGCGCAAGTCCTCGCCCTGACCTTCGACGATGCGCCGCAGATCTCCCACCGCCTTGTCAAAATCGTCGTTGACGACGACGTAG